>NZ_CP117516.1:300000-575000 GCF_028621955.1 Erythrobacter sp. BLCC-B19 | reverse complement strand
AGCTGAATATATAGGCTTGGTGAAGCGAACCCGGGGAACTGAAACATCTCAGTACCCGGAGGAAAAGACATCAACAGAGATTCCCGTAGTAGTGGCGAGCGAACCGGGACCAGGCCAGTGCCTTCTTTTCAACTAGCAGAACACTCTGGAAAGTGTGACCATAGCGGGTGACAGTCCCGTATGCGAAAGTGATGAAGAAGGACTTGAGTAGGGCGGGACACGTGAAATCCTGTCTGAACATAGGGGGACCACCCTCTAAGCCTAAATACTCGTACATGACCGATAGCGAACACAGTACCGTGAGGGAAAGGTGAAAAGCACCCCGATTAGGGGAGTGAAACAGTACCTGAAACCGGATGCTTACAAGCAGTTGGAGCTCCATAGGGAGTGACAGCGTACCTCTTGCATAATGGGTCAGTGACTTAATCTAGCATGCGAGCTTAAGCCGTTAGGTGTAGGCGAAGCGAAAGCGAGTCTGAATAGGGCGACTGAGTATGTTGGATTAGACCCGAAACCCGGCGATCTAGGCATGAGCAGATTGAAGGTGCGGTAACACGCACTGGAGGATCGAACCGTTGCATGTTGAAAAATGCTCGGATGACTTGTGTTTAGGGGTGAAAGGCCAATCAAGCCGGGAAATAGCTGGTTCTCCGCGAAATCTATTGAGGTAGAGCGTCAGATGTATGCCGATGGGGGTAGAGCACTGGATGGGCTAGGGCTGCGCGAGCGGTACCAAACCTAACCAAACTCCGAATACCATCGAGTCTTGTCTGGCAGACAGACGGCGGGTGCTAAGGTCCGTCGTCAAAAGGGAAACAGCCCTAACCTACAGCTAAGGTCCCCAAGTCATATCTAAGTGGGAAAGCATGTGGGAATCCCAAAACAACCAGGAGGTTGGCTTAGAAGCAGCCATCCTTTAAAGAAAGCGTAACAGCTCACTGGTCTAAATAAGGGTTCCTGCGGCGAAGATGTAACGGGGCTAAAGATATGCACCGAAGCTTAGGGTTGCAGTTTACTGCAGCGGTAGCGGAGCGTTCCGTAGGCGAGTGAAGGAGAAGGGTAACCGACTCTGGACGTATCGGAAGTGCGAATGCTGACATGAGTAGCGACAAACAGGGTGAGATACCCTGTCGCCGAAAGACCAAGGGTTCCTACGCAATGCTAATCAGCGTAGGGTGAGCCGGCCCCTAAGACGAGCCCGAAGGGGGTAGTCGATGGGAACCACGTTAATATTCGTGGGCCTGGTGGTGTGTGACGGATCTCGTAAATTGTTCGACCTTATTGGATTGGTCGGGCAGTGAAGAGGTTCCAGGAAATAGCCCCACCGTATAGACCGTACCCGAAACCGACACAGGTGGTCAGGTAGAGTATACCAAGGCGCTTGAGAGAAGTATCCTGAAGGAACTCGGCAAATTGCCTCCGTACCTTCGGAAGAAGGAGGCCCCATCTTAAGGCAACTTTTGGTGGGGGGCACAGGCCAGGGGGTAGCGACTGTTTATCAAAAACACAGGACTCTGCTAAGTCGGCTTCAAGACGACGTATAGGGTCTGACGCCTGCCCGGTGCTCGAAGGTTAAGAGGAGGAGTGCAAGCTCCGAATTGAAGCCCGAGTAAACGGCGGCCGTAACTATAACGGTCCTAAGGTAGCGAAATTCCTTGTCGGGTAAGTTCCGACCTGCACGAATGGCGTAACGACTTCCCCACTGTCTCCAGGATATGCTCAGCGAAATTGAATTCTCCGTGAAGATGCGGAGTACCCGCGGTTAGACGGAAAGACCCCGTGCACCTTTACTGCAGCTTCAGAGTGGCATTAGGAAAGAGTTGTGTAGCATAGGTGGGAGGCTTTGAAGCGACGGCGCCAGCTGTCGTGGAGCCATAGGTGAAATACCACCCTGCTGTTTTCTGATGTCTAACCACGCACCGTTATCCGGTGTTGGGACCCTCTGTGGCGGGTAGTTTGACTGGGGCGGTCGCCTCCTAAAGAGTAACGGAGGCGCGCGATGGTAGGCTCAGGACGGTTGGAAACCGTCTGTTAGAGTGCAATGGCATAAGCCTGCCTGACTGCGAGACTGACGAGTCGAGCAGAGACGAAAGTCGGTCATAGTGATCCGGTGGTCCCTCGTGGAAGGGCCATCGCTCAACGGATAAAAGGTACGCCGGGGATAACAGGCTGATGATTCCCAAGAGCTCATATCGACGGAATCGTTTGGCACCTCGATGTCGGCTCATCACATCCTGGGGCTGGAGCAGGTCCCAAGGGTTTGGCTGTTCGCCAATTAAAGTGGTACGTGAGCTGGGTTCAGAACGTCGCGAGACAGTTTGGTCCCTATCTGCCGTGGGCGTCGATACTTGAAAGGAGTTGCCCCTAGTACGAGAGGACCGGGGTGAACGTACCTCTGGTGTACCTGTCATTCTGCCAAGAGTGCCGCAGGGTAGCTATGTACGGACGGGATAACCGCTGAAAGCATCTAAGCGGGAAGCCTCCCTTGAGATTAGGTATCTTTGAACCGTGATAGACCATCACGTTGATAGGCCGGGTGTGGAAGTGCAGTAATGTATGGAGCTAACCGGTCCTAATAGTTCATATCGCGCTTGAGAGTTCGCACTGTCAACGTCAGCCCTGCCTCGTGCAGAGCGCGTTGGTGGAGAATGTCTCCAGCCAGATACGCCTTAAAACCACTCAAACTCTTGAGTGTGCATCGATTTGAAAACCCGCATCCACTGGTCCCATTGCTTGGTGGCCATAGCGTCTGTGACCCACCCGATCCCATCTCGAACTCGGCCGTGAAACCAGACAGCGCCGATGGTACTAACGCTCAAGCGTTGGAAGAGTAGGTCGTCGCCAGGCATTGCGACCAGTGGGAGCGGGTATGACCCATTCACAAGTCAACAGGGCTGACCCGCAAGGGCGGCCCTTTTGGCGTCTTTGAGGCCTTTGGCGCTCAGGACGTATCGGTATCGCGGGATGGAGCAGCCCGGTAGCTCGTCAGGCTCATAACCTGAAGGTCGTTGGTTCAAATCCAACTCCCGCAACCACCGTCAAAACCCATCACAATTCAACGCAAACCACGCCCGCAGCCTCGCTGTCGGGCGCGATTGGCGTTTGGGTTGCCAGCAGGAGGATCACGATGACCGATGCCCCCTTCCTTACCGAGCGTTTCGACGACGCGCTCGCCTATGCCAGCCGCCTCCACCGCGCGCAGACGCGCAAGGGATCAGGCATCCCTTATGTCTCGCACCTCCTTGCCGTCGCCGCGATCGCGCTCGAGAACGGGGCGGACGAGGATCAGGCGATCGCGGCGCTGCTGCATGATGCCGTCGAGGATCAGGGCGGCCTCGCGCAGCTCAAAGCGATCCGCGAACGGTACGGAGAGGGAGTCGCGCAGATCGTCGCCGACTGCACCGACAGCCACCAGGAGCCCAAACCCGCCTGGCATCCGCGCAAGGAGGCCTATATCGCCAGCCTCGCGCACAAGCCGCCGCGCAGCCTCGCGGTGAGCCTTGCCGACAAAACCCACAATGCCGCTGCGATCAACGCCGATCTGCGCGGCGCAGGCGAGGCGGTGTGGAGCCGCTTCACCGGCGGGAAGGGCGGCACCCTGTGGTACTACCGCGCCCTGGCCAATGCCTTCCGCGCTCACGCAGCCGGCCTCGCTGCCGAACGCTTTGCGCGCGAAGTCGACGAGATGGAGGAACTGGCGGTGCGCGATTGACCGGTTGTCCGGTCAGGTTCCGCCAAGGCATGAGAAGTCGCCCGCCAGCACCGTGGCAGGATCAATGTCCAGTCGCCCAAGGGCAGCGTCTGTCACGCTGCGATAGGGATCGAAGACGTAGCGCCGACGTTCGTCGCCCCATCCGGCCATGCCGTCGGGCCAAGGCTCATCCCCCCTGTCTGATATCCGCACGCCGGCGCAACTCATCTGGCGGCGATCGAGGCCGGGAGGAATGCGGATCAGCGTGTGGGAGCCTTGATGCAGCGCCGCAAGCGCGTGATGGTCAGCGCCGTGAATGCACAGCTGCGCAGCCTTCAGACCGCCGCCCGGCGCGGGTGCCTGCTTTATCACTTCATGGTCGAGGCCCAGCCGGCCGGCCCAGCCGGTGAACATCCCAAGCAGGATTTCGACCAGCACATGACCTTCATCGCCGCCGATGATGTAGCCGATCTCGATAAAGGCAGTCTCGTCGCTCATAGGCGGGACGGTTCGCTTGTCTTCGCTGTCAGCAGCACTGCAGCACCCCCGTCTGGACCTTGCCGATCACAGGATGCCGGCTCGCCACGAGGTTCGCCCATCCCCGCATCTGCGGGGATGGCTCGCAAGACGCGGATGATGTGGATGCGCTTGCCGCCTGCGAGGCGCGCCGGGACTACCCCGCCCGCACCGTCCGCAGGAAGCCGCGCACTTGGTCACCGAGGTGTGCTGCCTGCGCCTCCAGCTCGTTGGCGCTCAGCAGCACTTGGCTGGCGGCCGCGCCGGTGGAGAGCGACAGCTGGCGCACATCCTCGATATGTGCGCTTACCTTCTCGGTGCCGCGCGCAGCAAGGTCGATGCTTTGCGCCAGATCGCGGCCCGCGACCGATTGTTGGTCAACCGCCGTGGCGATCGAGACAGCGGTGCTCTCCAGATCGCGCACCTGCCCGGCAATCGCCCGCAGCGCCTTGACGCTCGCGCCGGTGGTGGACTGCATCGCGCGGATCTGTTCGGCAACCTTCTCGGTGGCGCGGCTGGTCTGCATCGCGAGTTCCTTGACCTCGCTGGCGACGACCGCAAAGCCGCGCCCCGCTTCGCCGCCGCGCGCGGCCTCGATGCTCGCGTTCAATGCCAAGAGGTTGGTGCGCTGGGCGATGGTCTGGATCAGTTCAACGATCTGCCCCACCTCGTCCGCCGAGGCTGCCAGCGCCGAGATCGTCTCGTCCGCCTCGCCCGTGGCGACGGTCGCCAGACGAGCAAGTTCGCTCGACGAGGCGGCCTGACGGCTGATCTCGCTGATCGAGAGCGCAAATTCGTCGCTCGCAGCAGCAGCGGCCGTTGCGCCGGCGTTGGCCTCTTCCATCGAGACGGCAACTTCGCCGGTGCGGCGGCTGGCTTCTTCCGCGCTCTGGGCCATGCGGCTGGCGGTGGTGTGGAGCTGGCTCGAAGCGGCCGCGACACCATTCACCACATCGCCCACGGTGCGTTCGAACTGGCGCGCGACATCATCAAGCAGCGCGGCGCGCTTGGCGGCGGCTTCCATCCGCTCGCGCTCGCGTTCCTGCTGCAACTGCAATTCCTGTTCGGCCTTTTCGGAGCGTTCGCGCGCCCAGGTTTCGAGGCGGCGGCTCGCGCGCTTGAACAGGTCGAGCGCCCGCACCATCGCACCGATTTCGTCCTGCCGATCAGCCCCGGCAATCGCGAAGTTGCGGTCGCCGTTGGCGAGCCGGGTCATGGCGTCGGTGATCTCGATGATCTTGCGAGAGAAATCGCGCGAGAGATAGGCCAACCCCAGCATCAGCGCGGTGCCGCCGAGCACCGCCAGCGCGGCGATGATCAGGATCATGTTGAAGAAATAGGAAATCCCGCTGGCTTCCTGGGTTTCTCCGCGCGCGGCAAGATTGGCGGCGAGGCGGTTGCTGGCGGCCATCAATGCGCTACCCTGGGCGGATACCTGTTCGGCGGCAGCATTGGCGTTGCCACCACCGCGCACGGCCTCGCTGGCGCGGTCCAGTGTCGCTTCGAAGCGGGTCAGCTCCTGCCGAACCGCTGCAACATCGGGACTAAGTTCGCTTGCGCCTGCGGAAACCGCGGTTTCGATTGCCGTGATCTGGCGTTGCACCTCGGTTTCGCCCGTGCGCTGCTGCTCGCGCAGGGCCGGGCTGCGATCATAGAGGGTGCGCACCGCATGATAGCGCAGTTCCGCAGCGCTCGATTGCAGATGACCGGCAGCGACCAGTGTCTCCTGCAAACGCGCCGAGCTGTTGTAGCGGTTCCACAATTCGCCAAGGCCTGCGCCCAGCACCAGCACCATCAGCAGGCCGACGCCAAGGAAGGTGCCGAAGATCGTGTTGAGCTTGCGCGCCAGCGGCAGATCGCGAAACCACGCAAAACGTTCGAGCCAACTGGCAGCCGCCGACGGCGCAACCACCGCCTCGTCGCGATCCGCCGCTGTATCGAAATCCGCCCTGAGGTCTCTTACGAAGTCAGGAACGGCCTGTTCCTCGCGCCGCTCCTGCAAGCTCATCATGTTCATGCCGCGATCCCCCGGAGTATTGTTGCAAG
Organism: Erythrobacter sp. BLCC-B19; assembly: GCF_028621955.1. Classification (NCBI taxonomy): domain Bacteria; kingdom Pseudomonadati; phylum Pseudomonadota; class Alphaproteobacteria; order Sphingomonadales; family Erythrobacteraceae; genus Erythrobacter; species Erythrobacter sp. BLCC-B19. The sequence goes on along the minus strand of NZ_CP117516.1, from coordinate 568,747 downwards.
CATTTATGAAGGAAAATCCTTTCCAAATGCTTGACTTACCCCGCGAAACGCAGCGTCAGCCGGCCCGCACCCGAGCGAGAAAGCCCTGCACCTGCGCGCGCAATGTGGCGGCCTGGGTTTCGAGACTGGTCGCGCTGGAGAGCACCTGGCTCGCCGCCGCGCCGGTCGAAAGCGACAGGGCGCGCACGTCTTCGACATGAGCGGCAACCTTTTCGGTGCCGCGCGCGGCAAGGTCGATGCTGCGGGCGAGATCGTGCCCCGCGACCGACTGCTGATCGACCGCCGAGGCAATCGAGACCGCGGTGGTTTCCAGCTGCTCGATCTGGGCCGCGATCGTGCGCAAGGCGCTGACGCTGGCCCCGGTGGAGGATTGCATCGCGCGGATCTGATCGCCGATCATCTCGGTTGCACGGCTGGTCTGGTTGGCGAGCTCCTTGACCTCGCTGGCGACCACCGCAAAGCCGCGCCCGGCCTCGCCGCCGCGCGCGGCTTCGATGCTGGCGTTCAGGGCGAGCAGGTTGGTGCGCCGCGCGATCGACTGGATCAGCTCGACAATCTGGCCGACTTCTTCAGCCGACGCGGACAAGGCGCCGATCGTGCTGTCGGCCTGACGCGCGGACAGGCTGGCTTCGCGCGCGAGTTCGGCCGAGGACGCGGCCTGCCGGCTGATCTCGCCGATCGACATGGCGAATTCGTCGCTCGCGGCAGCGGCAGAGGTCGCGCCGAGATTGGCTTCCTGCATCGCGGCAGCGGCCTCGCCCGTGCGCTGTGATGCGTCGGAAGCGGTGGTCGCCATCAGGCTGGCGGTCGATTGCAGCTGGCTGGAGGCGGCGACGACCCCGGTGACGACATCACCGACGGTGCGTTCGAACTGGTCGGCAATCGCGTGGATCGCGCGTTCGCGTTCGAGCCGGGCTTCTTCGGCGATCACCTGCTGACGGGCCTGCTCGTCGAGCTCGGCGCGGGCGCGTTCGGCGCGTTCGCGGCTGAGCTTTTCGAGCCGCACCCCGGCGCGGTGGAAGACTTCGGTGGCGCGCGCCATTTCGCCGATTTCGTCGGAGCGCTCCTTGCCGCTGATCGCGACATCGGGCTCACCTGCGGCAATGCGGGTCATCTGACGCGCCATCGCGGAGAGGGTCGCACCGACATGGCGATGGAAATAGCGCTGGGCATACAAGGTGATCAGCGTGAGGATGGTGGCCAGCACGATCCACATCACCAGCAGCCGCGAAATCAGCGCCGCGCCATCATCGGCCATGCTTTCGGCCTGTTCGCCGAGGCCGACGGTGAGGCTGCGGGCGGCTTCGAGTGTCGCGTTGCTGGTTGCGGCGATCTCTTGCCCCTGACGCTTGCGGCTCGCGGCGTCGGCGGTTTCCGGATCGAAGGCTGCGACCGCGCGGTTGAGGCCATCGATCCCGGAGACGATGAGCGCGATCTGGTCGGCCGAGCCGGTGTCGCTGGCTGCGGCGCGATCAGACAGGGCGGCGGCGCTGACAGCGGCGCGGTCGAGCGCCTCGCGGGCCGCACGGGCGCGGGCGACCTCTCCTTCGGCAACCAGCATTTCGGCGTGGCGCTGGCCTTCGCTCAAGTGAGCGAGCAGCCGTTCTGCGCCGAGGGCCGCGGCGTGGGTGGAGCGGATGCGTTCGGCACGCTGGCCGAGCTCGACATAGCCGCCCACCACGAACAGCCCGGCAAGCAAGGCAAAGCCGAGATTGACGCTGAAGAACAGCGTGATCTTGCCGCCGATGGTCAACCGGTCGAACCAGGCCCGCAGCCGTCCGACCCGTGCCGGAGCAGCGACCGGTGCAGGGACGTGCTCCTGCACGGCAGCTTCGGCTTCGAGGTTGAGGGCAATGTCGGAAAGCGCGCTCATGCCGCCTGTTCGTCCCCGTGGGCTGGCCCTGCGACCTGGGCGGATGAAAGAGATTGTTCGGCGATCAGCCGGTCGATTTCTGCTGCGGGCAGGGCTTTGTAGTAAAGCCAGCCCTGAATCTGGTCGCACCCGGCAAGGCGCACCAGTTCGGCCTGTTCCTCGGTCTCCACCCCTTCGGCAGTGACCCCCATGTTGAGCGCGCGGGCGAGTGCGATCGAGGACAGCATCATCGCCCGGCTGCCGTCATCCACGCCCGCCAGTTCGACGAGCGAGCGGTCGAGCTTCAGCTTTTCGAAGCGGAAGCGCCGCAGGAAGCCGATCGAGGCATAGCCGGTGCCGAAATCGTCGAGCGCAATGCGCACGCCGAAGCTGCGGATCACATCCAGCGTGCGTTCGGCAACGACCGGATCGAGCACGAGGCAGGTCTCGGTCACTTCGAGTTCGAGCCGGTGCGGGGGGAAGCCGGTTTCTTCCAGCACCTCGCCCAGCTTGATCGGGAATTCGGCGTTGCGCAGCTGGGCTGCCGAGATGTTGACCGAGAGGGTGATGTCACCCCAGCGGCGCGCGTCGCACACCGCCTGACGCAGCACCCACAGGCCGAGCGGGTTGATCAGGCCCGATTCCTCGGCGACAGGGATGAAGATATTGGGGCCGAGCGGATCGCGCGTGCCCCGGTCCCAGCGCAGCAGCGCCTCGACCGCGACAATGCGCTTGTCCTCGGCGCTGACGAGCGGCTGGTAGGCGACGTTGAATTCCCCGCCGGCGATCGCGGTGCGGATTTCGTCCTCGATTTCGCGCACCCGTTCGCGGCGGCGGTCGAAGCTTTCGTTGAACCAGGTGCAGCGCATCTTCCCGCCGCGCTTGGACATATCCATCGCGACATCGGCCCGGCGCAGCATTTCGGAGGAGGGCACGCGCAGATCGGCGGTCGAACGGGTCAGACCGATACTCGCGCCGACCGCAATCTGGCGGTGGCCGAGCGCAATCGGGGTGCCGAGCTTCTCGATCAGCGTGCGGCAGATGCCCTCAAGGATGGTGCCTGCAACCTTGCCCGACATGACCATGGCGAACTCATCGCCGCCAAGGCGGTAGCATTGTGCTTCCTTGCCGCAGACGGCGCGGATCAGCTTGGCACATTCCTCGATCAGCTGGTCGCCGACCGCATGGCCATAATGGTCATTGACCTGCTTGAAGCTGTCGAGATCGATCATCGCCAGCGCCACTTCTTCCTCGCCTCGTGCAGCGAAGAGAATGTCCTCGTGGAGCGCGTGACGGTTGGAAAGGCCGGTGAGCGGATCGGTGATCGCACGCGCTTCGAGCCCGCGGATGCTGGCAATTCCGCTGCGGCCGAGGAAGAACAGCACGGCGGCATAGACCAGGATGGCCGAGATCAGCAGCGCACCGGGCGATGCGATCGCCAGGTCGTCGCTGAAGCTGACAACCATCACCAGCGCGGCGGACATCACGCTCGCCACCGCGATCGGGATGAGCACGAGCCCGGTGGAGGTCAGTCGCAAAGGTTGCTTGGCCGTTGACACGATCCTGTATCCCGCTGGGGCGCGCCGAAGGGGCGGCCTTGCAGGATTGTCCTAAAGAGAAGCGGCTAAGGAAGGGTAAAGCTGCGCGCCTGCGATGCGCGGAAGCGCGCGCAAATCAGGCGATTTTCTGCAGGCTGGCAGCTGCGGCGGGGCTGGCCAGTTCGAAGAAACTGGCGCGCCGCGAGGTCGGCACGAAGCGGTCGGTCTGGCCCACCACGGTCTCGCCCGCGCCGAGCATGAGGAAACCGTCGGGCATGACCGCGCTCGACAGGCGGTTGAAGGCCGCGCTGCGGGTCGGGCGATCGAAATAGAGCAGCACATTGCGGCACAGCACCAGATCGAACGGCATCCGCCCCGGTGAGGGGCCGAGCAGGTTTGCCTGCGAAAAGCGCACCATGCGGCGCACCTCGTCACGCACCTGCCAGCCGCGCGCTGTCTCGTCGAAATGGCGCAGCATCTGGGTGACACCCAGCCCGCGCTGCACTTCGAACTGGCTGTAGAGCCCGCTGCGTGCCGCTGCGACCGCGCGCTGCGAGACGTCGGTGCCGAGGATGTCGATGTGCCAGCCCTGCCACTGTTCGGCCTGTTCGATGAACAGCATCGCGAGCGAGTAGGCCTCTTGCCCGGTCGAACAGCCCGCCGACCAGATCGACAGCCGCCGACTGTCGCGCCGCCGCCGTGCCAGTTCGGGCAGGATCTCGCCCGGCAGCTGATCGAAGGTCGGCTTGTCGCGGAAGAAATAGGTCTCGTTGTTGAGCAGCGCCTCGACGACTTCCTGTGCCAGATCGGCGCCTCCGGCCGTGGTCGGCGGGGCGGCGAGCAGGCAGACGAGCTGGTCGACATTGGTGATGCCATAGGTGCGGAAAATCCCCGCCAGCGCCGAATTGACGCGCCAGCGGCGGCTTTCGGTCAGGTGCTGACCGGTGCGCGCTTCGAGCAGATCGGCGATGATCTGGAAGGAGGCTTCGCTGACATCCATCAGGTTCAGGCCTGCCGCGTCGCCGCGGCGCAGCCTTGCGCCATCACCGCCTCGCCCAGCCGTTCGGGCGGGGCGACGAGGCTGGTGAGTCCCGCCCGCGCGACCGCACCGGGCATTCCCCAGACCGCGCTGGTATCGGCATCCTGCGCATAGATCGTGCCCCCGGCGTCGACCAGCATCTGCGCGCCAGCGGCCCCGTCGCGGCCCATGCCCGACAGCAGCACGCCCAGCGCGCGGCCTTCGCAGGCTTCAGCGAGGCTCGCGAACATCGGGTCGACCGAGGGCACGCAGCCACTTGGCACAGGTTCGGTGCTGATCCGCGTGACCAGCCGCGCGCCCTTGCGTTCGACCACGATGTGGCCGTGGCCGGGGGCGATGATGATGCGACCGGGGGAGAGTGCCAGGCCGTCAGCGGCGATATCGGCGGGACGGCCGCAGGCGGTTTCGACCTGACGCGCGAAGACCGGGATGAAGGAGGCGGGCAGGTGTTGGGTAATCAGCAGCGGCAGATCGAACTCCGGACCGATCCGGCGCAGCATCAGGCCCAGCGCGTGAATCCCGCCCGTCGAGGCACCGATCGCGACCACCTCGGGCCGCACTCGGCGACGGCCAAGCGGCGGGCGCACGAAAGAGGCAGGCGGCTCGCTGCGCTGAGGCACGAGCGCCGAATCGCCGGAACGGTCGGCACTGCGGGTGCCGAGCGCGCGGATCTTGCCGAGCAGCTGGGCACGGTAATCCTCGGTGAACCCGCCCGGGCGCGGCTTCAGGAGGGTATCGGCAGCGCCCATCTGCAGCGCGGACAGCGTGTGTTCGGCCCCGTCCATCGTCAGCGAGGAGACGACCAGCACCTGCGGGCCGCCGGGCGTGGCAAGGATCGCCGGCAGCGCGTCCAGTCCGCCAATGCCGGGCATTTCGAGATCGAGCAGCACCACATCGGCCGGGGTTTCCCCCAATTGCACGATCGCCCGTTCCGCGCTGCTGGCAGTGCCGACGATGACCAGTGCAGGATCGCTTTCGACCATCCGCTTGAAGATGGTGCGCACGGTCAGCGAATCGTCCACGATCATGACCCGGATCGCAGCGGCCGCGCCGGGGCGCGCAAAGGGGCGCCGCGCGCCTTCGTCAGCAGCGGCGGATGGGGGCACGCGGGGAATGGAGGAGGGACGGTTCACGCAAACCCGACAAGCTGCAGCTTGATCTGCAGAGTCTCGTGATCGAAGGGCTTCATCACATATTCGTCCGCCCCGGCGCTGATCGCCTCGCGGATGTGGGCGACGTCGTTTTCGGTGGTGCAGAACACCACCTTCGGCCGGTCGCCGCCAGGGCGCTGGCGCAGGTGGACGAGGAATTCGATCCCCGTCATCACCGGCATATTCCAGTCGAGCAGCACCACATCGGGCATCGCCGCATCGCACGCATCCAGCGCCAGCTTGCCGTTCTCGGCCTCTTCCACGGCAAAGCCGAGCGTTTCGAGAATGTGTCTCGAAACCTTGCGGATGACCCGGGAATCATCGACGATGAGGCAAGTTTTCATGGGCGTTCCTGCGATTGATGCCATGAAAATAGGGGCGATTTGGTAAGGATTGGATTAAGCTACCGGCTCGATTTCGCTGGTAAGGGCTTCAGGCCCGGCAAGCAGCGCCGGCAAATCAATCAGCAACGCGGGGCCGGCGAGGGTCTCGATCATGCCGGTGGCGATGCGCGACCATTCGGGGCCGAATCCGCCCGGCACCTGCCCGGCAGAGCCCGCTGCGGTGGTGATGTCCTCGATCGAATCGACCAGCAGCGCATAGGAATGGCCACCCTCGGTAACCACCACGGCGCGATGATCGGTCGGCCCGTCGGTTTCGGTGAGGCCAATCGCGCGGCGGCAGTCGATGACGGTCAGCGCCTGGCTGCGCAGCGCGGTGATGCCGGTGATCCAGGACGGCGCGCGCGGGATCGGGGTGATCGCCGAAATCTCGATAACCGACCGCACATCGAGCGCCGAGAGCGCGCAGCGACGTCCGGCAATCTGGGCGATGACGAGCAGGTCTCCGGTCATGCGGCTACTCCGGTGCGCAGGCGCGCCAAGTCGGCCAGAGCGGCGAGCAGGGCTTCGCGGTCGTAGCGGTAGATCGTCGGGCAATCGGCAGGAGCGTCGGGTTGATCGCGCAGGCGGATGACCCGGGCGGGCAGATCATGACCCAGCGCGGCGGCGACTTCGTAGATATCGTCAAACACGATGCCGATGGCCTCCGGATCGCTCGCACCCTCTGGCAGAACGTCGTAGCCTGCGGCGGTGACCAGCGGGGCAAGAATGGTGCGCGCCCATTCCCCTTCGGGCAGCAGGCAGCGCGGGCGATTGGCAGCGCGCGGCACCTCGCCATGGCGCGCGAACAGCGCGTGGGCGTCGATCAGGGTCACAGGCGTGCCGCCGATCAGGGTGATCGCTTCGATCAGCGGGTCTTCGGGCACGGCCCGCAGCGGTTCTGTCAGTTCGACGGCGTCCTCGACCTCGCGCACCGCATAGAGCAGTTCGCACGACCCGTCCGACAGGCGCAGCAGGCGCACGCGCGGGGTGGTGAGCGGGCCATCGGGCAGGCCGATCAGCGGAAGGATTGCCCCGTCGATCACGACCCGCGCGCGCGCGGCGGAGCGATCAATCGCGCTGGCAGGCGCGGTTTCGATGCGCTGCACCAGTTCGAGCCGTACCGCGGCGCGGCGGCCCGTGAAGTCGGTGAACAGCATTGCCCTTTCGGCCACAGCGGCAGCGGCGTGCTCGTCGGCGAGCGGGGTCAGCACCCGTGCGCGGGTATCGGACACCAGCGCGTGCTGCGCGGCGATGTTGGCGATGTCGAGCAGCAGCACCGGGGTTCCGTCATCCAGCAGGGTCGATCCGGCGTAGAGCCCCGACTTCATCACCGCGGGCGCCAGCGGCTTGACCACCAGATCGCCGTGATTGTGGATGCCCTCGACCGCCAGCGCGAACAGATCGCCGCTGGCAAGGCGCAGCATCACCAGCGTCGGCTCGCGCGCGGCGGCTTCGGCGGAGGTGATGCCGAGCACGTCGCCCAGCATCAGGCAGGGCACGCGGTTGCCGCGGAAGGTGATCAGCGCGGTCTCGCCCAGCCAGGTGAGGTCGAGCGCGGTGCGGCTGGCCTGCACGATTTCCTCGACATAGCTTTGCGGGATCGCGAAGCGGTGCCCGCCGACCTCGACCGTCAGCCCGGCAATGATGCTGAGCGTCAGCGGGATCTGCAGGCTGAAGGTGGTGCCTTCGCCGGGCGCGCTCGCCACCTTGATGCTGCCGCCGACCTTTTCGAGGTTCTGGCGCACGACATCGAGGCCAACGCCCCGGCCCGAGACATTGCTGACCGTCTCGGCGGTCGAGAAGCCGGGTTCGAAGATCAGGTTCAGGATCTTGTCGCGCGAGGCGGCGGCGCGTTCGGCGGGGGTGATGAGGCCGGTGGCGATGGCCTTGGCGGCGATCCGGTCTTCATCCAGCCCGCGCCCGTCGTCGGAAATGACGATGCTGATGGTATTGCCCGATTGCCGCGCGGCGATGGCGATGAGGCCGATCTCGCGCTTGCCGTTGGCAAGGCGGGCCGAGGGCGATTCGATCCCGTGGTCGATGGCGTTGCGGATGAGGTGGGTGAGCGGATCGCGGATCGTCTCGATCATCTCGCGATCGAGTTCCACGTCCCCGCCGTCGCAATCGACCATCACCTGCTTGCCGAGCTCTGCCGCAAGATCGCGCACCAGCCGGGGCAGGACGGTCAGCAGCGTTTCGATCCGCTGCATCCGCATCCGGGTGATCGCATCGCGGACATCGGTGAGGATGGTGGTGAGCCGTTCGAACGGGCCGTCGATGGTCGGCTGGGTGCCGGCCTGCCGCAGCCGGTGGGCCAGATCATTGCGGGCGAGCACCATGTCGGACACGCCGCTCATCACCCGGTCGAGCAATTCGACCGGCAGGCGGATGGTGCGCTGGGCGGCTGCATCGGTGCGACGGGTGAGGGCAGCAGGTTCCTCGCCGTTGCCCAGCAAGGCCTTGGCCGGAGCGTGCAGCGGCAGCGCGAGCGATGCCGCATCGCTTTCCGGTTGCCCTTCCGTTTCGGCGCCGTTCGACGATTCCTGTGATGCGTCGAGCTGGGCGATCAGTGCCGCATCGGCCTCAGCCGGGCCAAAGGTCTCAAGATCCTCGCCCGCCTCGATCACGTCGATCATCTGGCCGATACGGTCGATGATCGCGAGCACGGCCGTGACCAGCGCGGCATCGGGTTCACGCCGTCCGGCGCGGCAATCGGCCAGCGCGTCCTCTGCCGCGTGGGACAGGGCGGCAAGGCGCGGGAAATCGAAAAAGCCGCAATTGCCTTTCACCGTGTGAACAAAGCGGAAGATCGCATCCAGCCGCGCACGGTCGGTCGGGTCGGCCTCCCACGCGACGAGTTCGCCGCTTGAGGCTTCCAGCATTTCGCGGGTCTCGGCGATGAAATCCGCCAGCAGATCGTCCATGCGTTGCGCGCCCTCTTGCCTTTCGCGGGCATGGCTATGGCGCAGGGTTGGTTAACAAGCGCCTAGCGTGGGCTCCAGGCCGGCGCGGGCCTGGCAAAGATATGGCGCACCAGCACCAGCGCGGTCGCCGCACCGAAAAGGTTGGCGGCAAGTTCCGCGGTAAAGATCGCCGCGCTCCCCATCGTGCCTTGCAGCAGCAGCGCTGTCGGCAGCATCACCAGAAACACCCGCGCGACCGATTGGGCGAGGGCAAACCCGGCCTTGTCGACCGCGTTCATGATCCCGTTGCCGACGATCAGCAGCCCGAACCCGGCATAGCCCCACGCCGCGATCTTGAGGTAGAGGTCAAACTCGGCGACCACCGCCGGGTCGTCAGTGAACACCCGTGCGAAGGTTGCGCCCGCAGCCATCATCGCGATGGCAACCAGCAGCCCCCACGCGATACAGAAGCCGAAGGCATAGAGCACCGCCTCGCGCGCACGGTCGAACCGGCCTGCGCCCCAGTTCTGCCCGACAATCGCCCCGATCGCGCCCGACAGGCCGAGCAAGGGCACGATCACGAAGCTCTGGAGCCGCCCCGCCGCGCCAAAGCCTGCCACGGCCGCTTCGCCTTCCAGCGCCACCAGCGCAGTCAGGATCGAGAGGCCCAGCGGGTTGATCGCGTTGGAGAAGGCAGCGGGCAGACCGACCTTGATGATCGCCTTGGCCGGATCGATCAGGCTGCAATCCCGCAGCAAGGCGAGGTTCAGCGGCAGCGATGTGCCGCGCAGCAGCCACAAGGCCGTCAGCACGCCGATCCCCCAGCCGATCACCGTGGCATAGGCCGATCCGGCAATGCCGAAGCCCTCGACGCCAAATGCGCCAGTGATCAGCACCGGATTGAGCACCCAGTTGGCCGCGGCATAGGCGATGCTGACCGTGCTGGTGCGCTTGGCCTCGCCCTGTCCGCGCAGCACCCCGTTGAAGCCCATGATCGCAAGGCTCAGCGGGAAGCCCATCGCGTAAGGGGTCATATAGGCGCGGATCAGCGGCATCAGGTGCGCGGGCGCGTTCATCGCGGTGAAGATCAGGTCGATCGCCAGCCACAGCGCAAGGCCCATCACCACGCCGCACAAGGCCGCGAATACTATCCCGAAATTGGCGCGGCGCGCGGCGCGTTCGTGGTCACCTTCGCCCAGCGCGCGGGCGACCACCGAATTGATCCCGACCATCACCCCGACACCGAGCGAGGTGCTGGCGACGGCGACCGGGAAGATGAAACTGATCGCCGCCAGCGGTTCGCTGCCGAGCTGGCCGATGAAGTAGGCATCGACAATCCCGATCGACATGATCGCGGCCACGCCGATCACGGCGGGCAGTGTCTGGCTGACGAGATGTCCGGGGATGCTGCCGGTGACCAAGCGGGCAGTGGACGGAGATGAGGCTGTCATGCTGCAACCGGCGTAGCGGGGCGGCTCGCAGCTTGCAAAGCATTCCCTGTGCGTGCGATAGCGGAGGAAAGACTGACGGAGAGGATTTCCCCATGGCAACCCAGCTCAAACCCAGCATCGAGTGCAGCCCGGAAGAGTGGCAGGCGCGGCTTGATCTTGCGGCGTGCTACCGCATCTTCGATCACCTCGGTTGGTCGGAATCGATCTACAACCACATCTCGGTGAAGGTGCCCGGCGAGAAGGACACCTTCCTGATCAACCCCTTCGGGCTGCTCTATTCGGAAGTGACGGCGAGCAACCTCGTCAAGATCGATGTCGAGGGCAATAATGTCGGCGGCTCGCCCTATATGGTGAACAAGGCGGGCTTCACCCAGCACGCCTATTTCCACAAGCACCTGGGCGGCCGCGCCGATGCGATCTGCCATGTCCACACCACAGCGACCATGGCCGTGGCGAGCCACAAGGACGGCTTGCTGCCGACCAATTTCTACGCCTGCAATTTCCAGGGCCAGATCGGCTACCACGATTTCGAGGGCGTCACCGTCCGCGCGGAAGAGGGTGAGCGGCTGGTCAAGAACCTCGGCAACCACACCATCCTGATGCTGCGCAACCACGGCCCTGTCGTGATGGACCGCACGATCCAGGGGATGTTCGTCAAGATGTGGGCCTTGCAGCGCGCCTGCGAGATTCAGGTGGCGACGCTCGGCATGGGTGATCCGATCTTCATTTCGCAGGACGTGATCGACGTCCACCAGCGCGACCTTGCCGTGATGAGCGGACAGGGCGGCGCAGGGCTGTTCGATTTCGAAGCATGGAAGCGCAAGATCGACCGAATCGACGACAGCTGGCGCCAGTAAGCCACCAAGGGGCCACATCATGTCGCGCATGACCGTCAACGAACGGCCGGTGCAGTTCGACCTCGATCCGCGTATGCCGCTGCTCTATGCGCTGCGCGAGGCGATGAACCTCACCGGCACCAAGGCCTGCGGCGGCGGGCCGGATTGTTCGGGCGCGTGCATGGTGCTGGTCGATGGCGTGGCCTTGCGGTCATGCGCGATCACGCTGGCCGAGGCAGAAGGGCGGTTGATCACCACCATCGAAGGGCTGTCGCGCGATCGTTCGCATCCCGTGCAGCAGGCCTTGGTGGCGCAAGGGGCGATCCAGTGCGGCTATTGCACGCCCGGGATCGTCATGTCTGCCGCCGCGCTGCTGATGCGCAACCCCGCGCCCAGCCGCGAGGATATTGACGCGGGCATCCCCAATATCTGCCGCTGCGGGGTCTATCCGCGGCTCGTGAAGGCGGTGGAGCAGGCAGGCCGCGTAGCGCAGCGGCAGGAACAGGTCAGCGCCGCGCCCGCGCCGGGGATCAGCCCCGAGGATGCGGCCAAGGCCGTGCCCGCCTTGCGCATAGTGCCCGAGGGGGAATGAGATGAAGGCGACAATCTGGCACAACCCCGGCTGCGGCACCTCGCGCAAGACGCTGGCGATCCTCGACAATCTGAGCGGGGTCGAGCTGACGGTGGTGGAGTATCTCAAGACCCCGCCGAGCGCGGAGAAGCTCGCGCAGCTTTACCGCGATGCCGGGATCACGCCGCAAGCAGGCCTGCGGCTGCGCGGCACCGATGCGGCAGAACGGGGGCTGCCCGAAGCGGACGATGCGACCGTGCTCGCCGCGATGGTGGCCGATCCCAAACTGATCGAGCGCCCCTTGGTGGAGACCGAGAAGGGAGTCAGGCTCTGCCGCCCACAGGACAGGGTCTTGGAGATATTGTAGCGAATGCCACTGACCGGCTGCGCAGCAGCCGCGAGCGCACGCGCGCGAGCCGCAGGTGCTCAAGCCCGCAGGGCTTGAAACAGCACCGAGGACGCACCCGCGGAGGCGGGTGCGCCAGCCAAGACTTCCCGCGCAGGCGGGTGCGCCAGCAAGGACTCTCTAGCTCCGATCTTTCGTAAGCTCGGTATCAGCCTGCAGCTTGAACCACCCGTGCACCAGCACGATCAGGCACAGCGCCACGATCAGCCCGAAACCCAGCCAGTCCGAATGGGCGTAGAGCCACACGCCCAGCGCCGGCGCATAGATGTAGCTGGCCCCGGCAAGGCTGGCGACGATGCCGCTCGCCTGCCCCTGTTCGGCGCGGGTGACGGCGAGCGATGTGCCTGCCGTGGTGCCAGGGCGGAACAGGCCAAAGCCCAGCGAGGCAATGGCATAGCCCAAGGCGATCAGGTGCAGATCACCCGCGACGGCGAGGATCATCGTCCCGATGGCGGCAGCGGTAATGCCCCACAGGGTCGCCGCACGCGGGCCAAGGTCGAAACGCGGGATCAGCCCCCACTGCGCCAGCAGCGTGGCAATCGCGCCGCTCATCAGCACCAGCCCCACCGGCCCCGCGCCCTCGGCAGGCGTGTCGCGCAGGCCGAGCCGGTCGAGCACCAGAAAGCCCGCAATTCCCAGCACCATCGCCTGTGCATGGCCGCCGATCAGCCCGGCAAACACCCACGGCCTGAGCCGCGGATCGCGCCAGCTGAGGCGGGGCGGCTCGCCGGCCAATTCTTCGCTCTCGGCGTTCTCCTGCGGATCGACCGGCGCGCCCGAACCGCTTGAGGAATAGGCCACCGCCTGCCCGCGCGCGGCATATTGCGGCTCGTCATCGGGCAGGCGCAGGCGCAGCAGCACCAGCGCCACCACGCCGATCGCGGCAAAGCACAGGAACGGCCCTGTCAGGCCCAGCCCGAGGAACGGCACCACCATCAGCGGCGCCAGCGCCGGGCCGATCACGGTGCCGAGGCCGAAGCTCGACGCGATCAGCGAGAGCGCCTGCGTGCGTTCGGCGCGCGGGGTGCGCGATGCGACATAGGCCTGCACCGCCGGGGGCGCGGCGCTGCCGAACCCGCCATAGAGGCTGCGCGCCGCAGCAAAGGCGACCAGCGTCCAGAGTGCCGACATCCAGCCTGCCAGCCCCGCCCACAAGGCCGCTCCGCACAGCACGAAAGACACGATGAAACCGGTCAACCCCAGCGCCATCATCGCCTTGCGCCCGCGCTTGTCGGAGCGCCGCGCCCAGAACGGCGCGCACACCACCCACAAGAGCGCCGACCAGCTATAGGCCAGGCTGATCCATACATCCTCGACCTGCAGCGCCGTGCCGATCGAGGGCATCACCGATTGCATCGCGGTGTTGCCTGCCGCTGTCACCAGCATGACCATGAACAGCAACGCCATCCGGGCCGGCGGGATCGCGCCGGTGGCAGACTTGGCGGCAGGAGTGGGGTCGGACATGGCGTGCCTAATCGAACAGGGAGGCTTCGACCTCCGGCCCAGCCGGCTGCGAGAGCTGGCGGTGGATCGCGGCGGAAAGCGCGTGGCTTACCGCGTAATAGGTCGCCAGCATGACCCCCAGCATCGCCGCATTGCCGAACAGCGCCGCACGCTCGCCGAAAGCGGCGAAGATCAGCCCGGTGCTCACGATCACCAGCAGCGCGATCACCACCGCGAGACTGAGGAGAGCGGCGAAGAACACCATCAGCACGCCGCTATTGCCCGCTGTCAGCCGCCAGGACCGGAGCATGGCGGCCAGCGGATTGAGGCGCTTGTCGATCACGATCACCGCGCTTGTCAGCGTCAGCCGGACGCTGAGGAAAAATCCGATGCCAATCAGCAGCACCAGACCGCCGAAGGGCAGCATCGCCACCAGCGGCGCGCCAAGGAACAGCGGCGCCTGCTTGACCATTCCGACCAGAAACTGCGCGGCAAACATCGATGCGAACAGGCGCGGGATCTGTGCGAGCACTTCGCCCACCGTCGGCCGGGTGCGATCACCCAGCAGCGCAAGGATTGCGATCTCGCCGCAGATCGGCCCGATGATGCCGATCACAAATGCCCACCAGTTGCTCGCCAGCACCGCCTGCACCTGCGCCATCACCTTCTCGGGATCGGGCTGCGTGCCGGGCGGGCCCATGTCGAGGTCGCTCGCCAGCACGGTCGAGCTCAGCACGAACATCGGCAGGAACAGGAACAGCCCCGCCAGCACCCCCACCAGTTCGCGGTTCGCGCGCAACCGGGCCATCGCGTCGGTCCAGGCCTTCCCCATGTCGAGCTTGTGCTGTGTCATCCGTGCTGATCCGCCGTACCATGGGGGTGATGAGACGCGCGCTCTCGCAATCGCCTCTTGATCTCGCCGCTCAATGCCCCCACCGGTGCGGCATGGCAAGCATTGCTCCCGCCGCTGGCGGCGCATTTCCGATCGAATGGCGGCGCGAGACGGCGCAGGTGCCCTATGCTGCGGCTCTGGCGGAAATGGAGGCGCGCAACGCGGCCGTTTACGCGGGCGAGGCGGCAGAGCTGGTGTGGCTGCTCGAACACCCGCCGGTCTATACCGCCGGCACCAGCGCTGACCCGGCCGAACTGGTCGACCCGCGCTTCGAGGTGGTCGAGGCGGGGCGCGGTGGGCGCTACACCTATCACGGGCCGGGTCAGCGGGTGGGCTATCTGGTGCTGAACCTTGCGACACGGGGGAAGGACGTGCGCTGCTTCGTCCACGCGATCGAGGGCTGGGTGATCGCCACGCTCAAGACATTCGGCGTCGAAAGCTGGCGCGCCGAGGGCCGGGTGGGCATCTGGACACGCGACATCGACGGCGCCGAGGCCAAGATCGGCGCGATCGGCGTGCGGGTGCGGCGCTGGGTGACGATGCACGGCTTCTCGGTCAACCTCGACCCTGATCTCAGCCACTTTGGCGGGATCGTGCCTTGCGGGATTGCCGAATATGGCGTCACCAGCCTTGCGCGTTTGGGATTGCAGGTTTCGCCCGAACAATGGGACGCAGCGCTGATCGCCGCGAGCGACGATTTCCTTGACGCATTGGATGCCGCCGCCAAAAGAGCGTGCCAATGAAACGCGCTCTTCTCCTCGTCCTGCCTTTGGCGCTCGCCGCGTGCGAGCAGCAGGCCGCTGCCCCTGCCAAGCAGGGCGGCGCGGCCTCGGGCGAGGTGCTGGCCGGATCGGTTTCGGATGCGATGATCCCGCTCGACCAACTGTCCTCGCAGGCTCCGCTCGCCCCGCGTCAGGCGCCGCCGGTGGGGGATGTCGACGCGGAACAGCCCGATGTCGAGCCGATGCCGGGGATCAATGATGCACCGGCAAGCGTGGGGGGCGAAGCAGCGCCTGCCGCTCCGGCCCCCAGCGAGTAATCACTCAGCCGCCTGACCCTGTTCCTCTTCGAGGGTCGGGTAGTCGGTGTAACCCTGCGGGATCGGGAAGTACCAGCTCTTGGGCACGTCCTTGTTGGGGTTCCAGTGCGCGCCCGCCGCGATCCGCTTGTCGAGATCGGGGTTGGAAATGTACGGACGGCCAAAGCTCACCGCATCGCACTTGCCGCTGGTCACATCGGCTTCCGCTTCCTCGGCGGTGTAGTCGCTGTTGAGGATCAGCTTGCCGGTGTAGATCTGGCGGATCAGCGGGCTCTGCTTGGGCACGTCGGTCTGGCCGAAGGTGCCGTTCGGGCCGGGCTCGCGCAGTTCGACGAAGGCAAGGCCCAGTTCTTCGCACACCTTGGCGGCAGCGCCGAAGGTTGCGGGCGGGTTGCTGTCATCGGTCCCTTGCGAATCGCCGTTGGGCGAGAGGCGGATACCGACGCGGTCCGCGCCCCACACGTCGATCAGGGCTTCCAGAACCTCGCGCATGAAGCGGGTGCGGTTTTCCGGCGAGCCGCCGTATTCGTCGGTGCGCAGGTTGGTCTTGTCGCGCAGGAACTGGTCGATGAGGTAGCCGTTCGCGCCGTGGAGCTGGACGCCATCAAAACCCGCCTTCTTGGCGTTCTCGGCCGCGCGGCGGTAATCGCCGATGGTGCGCTTGATGTCCTCGTGGGTCATTTCGCGGGCCTGGGCATAGGGCGACTTGCCGGTCGGCGTGTGGGCTTCGCCCGGTGCGGTGGTGGCGCTGGCGGAGAAGGGCGGCTCGCCGCCGAGGAAATAGGGGTGGACGATCCGCCCCATGTGCCACAGCTGCATGACGATGAGGCCGCCCTCTTCGTGCACCGCCTTGGTGGTGGCCTTCCATGCTTCGGTCTGCTCGTCGCTCCAGATGCCCGGCGCGCTCGGCCAGCCGAGACCTTCGGTGCTGATGCCGGTCGCTTCGGTGAGGATCATCCCTGCGCCTGCACGCTGGCGGTAATAGGTCGCCATCAGTTCGTTCGGCACGAACATCGGTTCGGCGGCGCGGCCACGGGTGAGCGGGGCCATGTGGATGCGGTTCTTGGCATGGAGCGCGCCCATCTGGAGCGGCTGGAACAGAGCGTCGTGCATATGTGGGTAATCCTCGTGGGCCAGTTGCGATTGGCTATCCAATTGGGGGGCGCGAGGCTAGGGCGCAAGCATGGAAAATGAGGGTGCGCCCCAAGAAGAAGTTGTCGTGCCCGGTGCGCCTGAAGCGCCGCGCCCGGCGGCATGGCTGCTGTTCCTCGCGCTGTTCGGGGGGAACGTGGCGCTGGCGATCGGCCCGTGGTTCGTCCGGCTCGCCGATACCGGCCCGGTCGCGGCGGGGTTCTGGCGGCTGTTCCTCGCGCTGCCCTTCATGGTGCTGCTGGCGCGGGCGAACCGCCAACCGCTGACGGGAATGCCGGCGACGACGCTGGCACTGGTGGCGCTGGGGGCGGTGACTTTCGCGCTCGATCTGGCAAGCTGGCACATCGGCATCGGCATGACCCGGCTGGGCAATGCGACGCTGTTCGGCAATGCCGGGTCGATCGTGCTGCTGTTCTGGGGCTTTATCGTCCACCGGACGCTGCCGGGGCGGCTGGAGTGGCTGGCGATTATCTTCGCGCTGGCGGGCGCGGCGATCCTGATGGGGCGCTCGCTGGAGATTTCCGACGCAACGCTGATCGGCGACCTGTTCTCGGTCGCGGCGGGGCTGCTCTATGCGGTCTATCTGCTGACCCTGCAGGGCGCGCGGGGGAGCTTCGGATCGTGGAGCCTGCTGGTCTGGGTCAGCATCTTCGGCGCACCGGTGCTGCTGGTGATTGCCCTCGCGCTGGGCGAGCCAGTGTGGCCGCAGGCGTGGGGGCCGATTGTCGGGCTGTTCGTGCTCAGCCAGCTGGTGGGGCAGGGGCTGATGGTGTTCGCGCTGCGATACTTCCCGCCGCTGGTGGTGGGTCTCGCGCTGCTGACGCAGCCAGCCGTGGCCTCGATCTATGGCTGGGCCGCGTTTGGCGAGGTGCTGTCGGGGATGGATATTGCCGGAATGGTGCTGGTGGGCGCGGCGCTGGCGGTGGCGCGGGCTAGGGCTTAGCGCACACAGGGCGGCAGGCTTGCGACCTTTGGTCGCATCGCTGTCATGCGCTCCGCTTCGGAGAAGCTGACCCGCGCGCCGATCGTGGCGACAAGGCCGTGCCAATGCCAGAAGCGGACATTGTCGGGGTAGCCCGCGATATGGGCCTGAACCGCGCGGATGAAGGCACGGTCCGCGACACGATCCAGCCGCTTTGCATCGGGGCCGGACAGGCACGACCAGACCGGCCGCGCCAGAGCGCCCTCGTCGACCGCCTCACGCACCCGCAGGCTCGCCCACAGTGCGAAGAAGAAGGCGGCAAGCGCGAGGCAGCCAGCGACCGATCCGGTCAGCCGCAGGACGCGCGCCATGCGCTCAATCCCCGCTGAACCGCACCTTCCCCAAGTCCCCCATGCCCACGGTCCCGCTCGCCATCTCCAGCATCCGGTCGAGGCTGCGCTTCGCCTTCAGGCGGATGCCTTCCTCGATCTCCACCTGCGGCGTCAGGTCGCGCAGCGCCACGTAGAGCTTCTCCATCGTGTTGAGCGCCATGTAGGGGCAGATGTTGCACGAGCAGTTCCCGTCCGCACCCGGCGCGCCGATGAAGGCTTTCTCCGGCAGCGCCTTCTGCATCTGGTGGATGATGTGCGGCTCGGTCGCCACGATCAGCGTGTCGCCGGGGAAGGTCTTGGCGAAGCTCAGGATGCCGCTGGTCGAACCGACGTAATCGGCGTGGTCGATGATCGTCGGCGGGCATTCCGGGTGCGCGGCGATGGGCGCGCCGGGGTATTGCTCTTTCAGCTTGAGCAGCTCGGTTTCCGAGAACGCCTCGTGGACGATGCACACGCCGGGCCACAGCAGCATCTCGCGGTTGAACTTGCGCGCGAGATAGCCGCCGAGGTGCCGGTCGGGGCCAAAGATGATCTTCTGCTCGGGCGGGATCTGGGCGAGGATCGTCTCGGCGCTGGAGCTGGTGACAATCACGTCCGAGAGCGCTTTCACCTCGGTCGAACAGTTAATGTAGGTCAGCGCGATGTGATCGGGATGGGCTTCGCGGAAGGCGCGGAATTTCTCGGGCGGGCAGGAGTCCTCAAGGCTGCATCCGGCGTCCATGTCGGGCAGGATCACGGTCTTCTGGGGCGACAGGATCTTCGCCGTGTCGGCCATGAACTTGACCCCGCAGAAGGCGATCACGTCCGCGTCCGTCGCTGCCGCCTTGCGCGAGAGCTCCAGCGAATCCCCCACGAAGTCGGCAATGTCCTGGATGTCCGGCGTCTGGTAGTAATGCGCGAGGATCACCGCGTTGCGTTCCTTCCGCAGGCGGTCGATCTCGGCGAGCAGGTCGGCGCCGGTGGGGCTCTGGGTCAGCAGGCTCATGGTCGGGTTCCCCGTAAACTCAAGAGCCGCTGATATAGGCGCTGGCCTGCGATTATCGAGCGAAATCCTACATCACGAAGCCCGGCGGCAGGAAGGCCTGCATCGGGCGAGCGGCACCCGGCGTGCCCGCGATCACCGCCTCGGTGATGCTGTAGCCCAGCGGCGAATAGGCCAGCGCCATCGACGCAAGGAACGCGCCGACATTGATCCCCATGCCCCACCAATAGGCCGGGTGCACCTGACCATGCTTGCGCCAATCGACCAGCATCGCGATGGCGCCGAAGGTAAAGCTTGCGCCGACCGCGATCGGCCAGGCGTAGGGGATCAGCAGCGGCATCGGCAGCAGGCGGCCGAGGCCCGGGCCCGTCAGCGCGCTCATGGCCACCAGCATCAGCCGCCGGTGCCAGCCGGTGTAGCGCCGCACTCTCAGAGCCCACAGCGCCAGCCCGCCGAACACCAGCAGCCCGGCGAGATTGCTGATCAGGAACTCGTTTTGCGCAAAGAAGAACGGCCCGCCGGTGCCGCGCACCGAGACGAGAATGATCATAACCCCGGCCGCGACCATCGCCGGGATCCAGACATAGGCGATCCGGCCCAGCTGGCGGTGGAGCGCCTTCTGCCCGGCGGCGATGGTCACCACCTGCGCCAGATACAGCGCCAGCCAGCCCATGAAGATCAGCCCGTGGACATGGAACGCCAGCGGCAGGGCAAAGCTCGACCGGCCCATCGCCAGATTGAGGCTGAACCCGGCGATGATAACGCCGGCCATCACGAAGGCCATGATGGTGAAGAAGCGCGTCCCTTGCGAGCCTGCGCCGCGATTTGCCAATGTGGCCATTACCCCGATCCCCCGATGCGCGCCCCGGTGCAGGGTTCAACACGATCCTGCCTCAAGTGCAAGAATGATCCGGCCTGCCTTAAGCCGCGCCGATCAGGGTGCGACCTGACAGCGCGCAAGACCCATTGACGAACTGCCGAGCGTTTCGACCCACTTGCCCTTGAGTATCAGCGTCATGCCTCTGGGGCTGACCTCGCCGCGCCCTTGCTCGATGCCGTCGCGCGCGCGGAAGATGGTGGCAGGCGTGTTGGCCATCATGTCGGTCGGCACCGGCCCGTCGAGGCGCACGACATGGTTGGTTGCATCGCAGGTCATCGGCATCCCGAACAGGCCCAGCGCCAGATCGAGCGGGATGACGGCATAAAGCTGTTCCCAATTCGCAACGCCCGCCGGCAGCACCGGTTTTCCATCAGCATTGGCGCCGGGCATCTGCGCGGCATATTGCTCGACCCGTTCCAGCCACGCCCGCGCAAACTGGACTTCGGGCGGGGTGGCTGCGGGAGCCAGCGCGGGGCATTTGCCAGCATTGATGCTCATCGAGGGGCACAGCACGCTAAGGGCGCGGGTCGCTTCTGCCTTGGCGACTGTGCGAAACTGCTGCGCTGCTGCCGGATTGCGCGCAGCAAGGTCGGCCAGAACGGCGTCGGCCGCCGTGCGCTTGAGGCCCGAGACATCGCCCATGCTCGCCCACAGCGTTTCACCGCGCAGGGCGGCAACGGCCTGCACGCGCGCGGCCCACACCATCTGCCGGTCCGTGCCGATGGCCTTGGCCTGTCCTGCCGCCGCGACGACACGGGGGTCGGTGCAGGCGATGGCGGCCAGATTGCTGCGCATCCCCGGCAGCCAGCCGTCAATCGCGGCCTTGTCGGCATCGGAGAGGGTGGTGCGCAGTTCGTCAGCAAATAGATCGATTGCGCGGCGCTGGTCGGCATCGAGCACCTTGCACTGGTCATCGAGCGCGGTCTGTTCGCTCAGCTGTGCCAGCAACTGTGCGGGGCTCTGTGCTGCCAGCGGCGATGTGCTTGCGGCAAATGCCAGTCCGGCTGCCAGACCAAGAACCCGCCGAAAGGCCGACGCGCGCCCGAGAATTGTCATTGTCGCAATCTCCAAACATCCTCGAAGGTTGCGACCCGGCCTCGTTTCTCGAGATCCAGCAAATGCGCAGTGACCGACATTCCTGCCGCGCCGGTCAGCCGCGGATCGAGCCCGACATACATCTTGGCCACGAGCGTATCAACTGTGTGATCCCCCTCGCCCAGCAGGCGCAGGATCTGGTTTTCGCGCTGGCGGCGGTGGCCGATCATGCCGCGCACGAGCTGCTTGGGCTTCTCGATCGCCGCGCCGTGGGCGGAGTGATAGCGCAGGTCATCGCGCGCCATCAGCTTTTCGAGGCTCGCCATGTAATCGCCCATGTCGCCATCGGGCGGGATGACGACGCTGGTCGACCAGCCCATCACATGGTCGCCTGTGAACAGCGCGCCGCTCTCCTCCAGCGCGAAGCACAGGTGGTTCGAGGTGTGGCCGGGCGTGGCGACGGCGGTCAATGTCCAGCCGGTACCGCGCATCCCTTCGCCATCGGCGAGCACGCGGTCAGGCGCATAGGTCGGATCGAAAGCCTCATCGGAACGCGGCCCGGCGACTTGCAGCATCAAGGGCGCGCAGCCGACGATGGGCGCGCCCGTCTGCGCCGCCAGCGGCGCTGCGGCGGGGGAATGGTCGCGGTGGGTGTGGGTGCACATGATCGCGAGGATTTTCCGGCTCCCCACCGCAGCGCGGATCGCGGCGATGTGATCGGCCTCCTCCGGGCCGGGGTCGATCACCGCGCAGTCGGGGCCGTCCGCCATCCCCACCACATAGGTCTGGGTGCCGGTGAAGGTATAGGGCGAGGGGTTGGGCGCCAGCACGCGCTTGACGAGCGGCTCGACATCTTCGGCAAGCCCGGTGGGCCAGGGTTGGGGAGGGATGGTGACCATGGCCTTGCATATGGCGGGCACCATGGCAGATGTCACGCCGGAGAGAGGGATACGCGATGTCTGACTATATTCTGGTGCTCGACGAAGGCACGACGTCCACCCGCGCGATGCTGTTCGCCTCCGACGGCGTGCTGGTCGCCAGCGCGCAGGCGCCGCTGACGCAGCACTATCCCCAAAGCGGCTGGGTCGAGCATGATCCGCGCGAGATCTGGGACAAGACCCTCGCCTGCGCGCTGGAGGTGATCCCCAAGGCGGGAGGGGCGGCGAGCATTGCCTGCATCGGCATAACCAACCAGCGCGAAACCGTGGTGGCGTGGGATCGCTCGACCGGCGAGCCGCTGACCAACGCGATCGTCTGGCAGGATCGCCGCACCGAGCCCTTCTGCGCCGAGCTGCGCGCCGCGCACCACGAAGCCGGCGTCCAGGCGCGCACCGGGTTGCTGCTCGATCCCTATTTCTCGGGCACCAAGATGCGCTGGATGCTCGACAATGTGCCCGATGTGCGCGCGGCGGCGGACAAGGGCACGCTCGCCTTCGGGACGGTGGAAAGCTGGCTGACCTTCAAGCTGACCGGCGGGGCGGCGCATATCACCGATGCCAGCAACGCCAGCCGCACGCTCCTGATGGGGCTGGAAGACGCGCAGTTCGACGAGGGGCTGTGCGACTTGCTCGGCGTGCCGCTGGCCGCGCTGCCGGGGGTGGTCGATTGCTCCGGTCCGCTCGCGATGACCGCGCCCGATCTGTTCGGCCGCGCCATTCCGATCACCGGCCTTGCGGGCGACCAGCAGGCGGCGACCATCGGGCAGGCGTGTCTTGCGCCGGGGCAGACCAAGGCGACCTATGGCACCGGCGCCTTCGTGCTGACCTGTCAGGGCAGCCGCATCCCGCGTTCGCAGAACCGCCTGCTCGGCACGGTGCTGACCCAGATCGAGGGCCAGCGCACCTATGCCATCGAAGGTTCGGTTTTCGTCGCCGGGAGCCTCGTTCAGTGGCTGCGCGATTCGCTCGGGATCGTCGAGGTCGCCTCGGAGACCGAAGCGCTCGCCCGCTCGATCCCCGATAGCGGCGGGGTGGTGATCGTTCCCGCCCTGTCGGGCCTCGGTGCGCCGCACTGGCAGGCGGAGGCGCGCGGGGTGATCGCAGGATTGAGCTTTGCGAGCGGCAAGGCCCATCTCGCCCGCGCCGCGCTGGAGGCGATGGCGCACCAGACCCACGACCTGTGCGCCGCCTTCACCGCCGACGGCGCGCCGTGGCAGACGCTCCGCATCGACGGCGGCATGGCAGCCAATGACTGGATGGCGCAGGACTTGGCCGACGTGCTGGGGGTGAGGGTCGAGCGCCCCGGTTTTGTCGAGACCACGGCGCTCGGCGCGGCGATGCTGGCGGCCGCGGGGGCGGGGCTCTATCCCGATCTGGCGAGCGCCGCACAGGCCATGCGCGGGCGGCTGGCGACCTTTGAACCGGCGATGGCTGATGACGTGCGCGAGACGCGGCTGGCGGCCTGGCGCAAGGCGCTCGCGGCGGCGTGATTGTCTAGGCGGGGCGGTGCGGGACGGGCCTGCGCCACCCGCGCTGGCCTATTATCCGAACCGGCCGAATTCCCGTCCGATGCGATCCTGAAACGCGCGCACGGGTGAGGCCATGTCGAAATGTGCGCGCCATGCCTCGTCGAGCCGGGCAATGCGCTGGTGCAGCTTTTCGGTATCGGCGATCAGTTCGCGGGTTTCCGGTTCAAGCAGCGCCAGCTGCGCCTCGTCCGACGCCCGGTCAGGCGGCAGCGCGCCATGCAGACGCACCTGATTTTCCGAAAGCTCGCCGGAAAACAGCGCGCGCTGGTTGAGCAGCCAGGCCAGCACGTGCATCATCCGCGTGGTGGTCTTGAGGCCTTCGGTCGAAAGCGCGAGGCGCACGAAGGCGTCTTCCCCGACCATCGGTTCGCGCACACCCGCAGCAAACACGGCGCGCACCTCGTCCGCCAGAACGAGCGCTTCGGTGTAGAGCGCCTCAATGATCGGGCGCGAAAGATTGCTGGTGCGAGCCATGGAGCGGGAGATTACGCTGCCCTGCGTCTGCCCGCCATATTGCTATGGTTACTTTCCAAACAATTTTCACATCCGTCCCTTCAGGGAACAGAATTAGCGGCGCGTTAAGTATGTTCGCGCGGCGCGTTCGATGGCGCGAAACCTAGGCGATAATATCCGGCAGCAGCGTATCCTCGATAATCGCGATCTGATCCTTGAGGCGCAGCTTGCGCTTCTTGAGGCGCGCGATCTGGAGCATATCGGCGCTGGCGTTGGCGCGCGCGGCATCGGTCAGTGCCGTGATCGCGGCATCGAGGTCGCGGTGCTCGGTCTTGAGCAATTCGAGCGTTTTCCTGAGCTCCTGCTCGGTCATGTCGCCCCTGATCCCTTTCGCGCTGTCATCGCCATTTGCGGCCCCAACTGACACGCCCGCTACGCGTTCCCGCAGGGCTTGGGTAGATGCCTTGCGCAGATTTCGCGCCGGTCGGCGGCGGTCATCCCCGGTAGCCATTCGTCGCAGACGGCTACGGATACGCCGCTTAAGGGTTCATCAGGGCTTTGCAACCTAGCCTTGGTGTGGTTCTTTCGAACCTGCGGCTCGGCCGCACCCTATGCCGAGTCGCCTGTCCGGGGGCATTCCCCCGCTTCTACAGGAGAACGCCTTATGGCATCGACCGCAGTGTTGTCTCACCTCCACGCCCTTCAGAGCAAGCACGCCGGCCTTGAAGCCCGCCTGCGCGAAGAAATGGCCCGGCCTGTGCCCGACACCGCAACGATCCAGTCTCTCAAGAAACAGAAGCTGCGACTGAAGGAGGAAATGTCCGCCGTCTGACGGCGGGGCCACGCTTCTGACCGATCGTGGGCGGGCGGCGTGTGGCGCGCGGCGCTCGTACAGGGCTTTTGCATTTGCCGCGCGGTTTGAATACACCGTGAGGCGATGACCGCCGCAGCTGCCGCCCGCCAGATCCTGACCCGCCTGACCGAGGTGATGGCCTCGCGTATGCACGCGCAGGGCAAGCTCGATCAGGTGGTCGAGATCATCGGTGAATGCCTGTCGAGCGAAGTCTGCTCGATCTACCTGCTGCGCGAAGGGATGCTCGAACTCTTCGCCACCCGCGGCCTCAACCAGAGCGCGGTTCACGTCACCCGCATGGCGATTGGCGAGGGCCTGACCGGCGCCATTGCCAAGAAGGTGGAGACGCTCAACCTCGCCGAGGCCAAGGCCCATCCCGATTTCCAGTATCGCCCCGAAACCGGCGAGGAAAAGTTCCATTCCTTTGCCGGTGTCCCGATCGTCTATCGCGAGCGTGCGGTGGGGGTGCTGTGCGTCCAGCATGTCGAGCCGCGCCGCTATGAAGAGGTCGAGATCGAGGCGTTGCAGACCACCGCGATGGTGCTCTCCGAACTGATCGCCAATGCCGAACTGATCGACGAGGAACAGGCGCTTGGCCTGACCGCCGAGATGACCGGGCCGCAGACGCTGACCGGCCTCACGCTGGTCAAGGGGCTGGGGGCGGGCCAGGCGGTCTATCACCAGCCGCGGGTCGAGATCACGCAGGTCATGGCGCAGGATATCGAGGCCGAGCGCGACCGCGTTTACCGCGCCTTCGACCGGATGCGCGAGCAGATCGACAACCTTGCCAGTCAGGCCGAATTCGGCGTGGGGGGCGAGCACGAAGAGGTGCTCGAAACCTACAAGATGTTCGCCTATGACGAAGGCTGGTCGCGGCGCATCAACGAGGCGATCGACTCTGGCCTCACCGCCGAAGCCGCGATCGAGCGCGTGCAACAGCACACCCGGATGCGGATGCGCGAGATCGACGATCCGCTGCTCGCTGACCGGATGCATGATCTGGAGGATCTCGCCAACCGCCTGATCCGCATCGTCGCCGGGCAAGTGGGCACGGCAGCATCGCAAGGCTTGCGCAAGGACACGATCCTGATCGCGCGCAATCTCGGCCCTGCCGAACTGCTTGAGTATGACAAGCGCCGTCTGAAGGGCGTGATCCTTGAGGAAGGCTCGCTCACCGCCCACGTGGTGATCGTGGCGCGGGCGATGAATGTGCCGGTGATCGGCCGCACCAAGGGCGTGCGCACCACCATCCGCGAAGGCGACGAAGTGCTGCTCGATGCCAGCGCCGGAACCGCGATCATCCGCCCCCTGCCGCAGGTGGCTGACGCCTTTCAGGCGCGCTTTGCCAAGAGCCGCGAAAAGCAGGCCGCCTATGCCGCGCTCAAGGACGTCGAGCCTTTCACCCGCTGCGGCACCCGCATTCAGGTGATGATGAATGCCGGCCTGCGCGACGACATGAGCGCGCTCGCCATGACCGGCGCGGACGGCGTCGGCCTGTTCCGCACCGAGTTCCAGTTCCTCGTTTCAGCGACGCTGCCGCAGCGCGAGCGCCAGACGCGGCTCTATCGCGATGTTCTGGATGCCGCGGGCGACAAGCCGGTGATCTTCCGCACGGTCGACATCGGCGGCGACAAGTCGGTGCCCTATCTCGCCAGCGAAATCGCCGCGCAGGACGAGAACCCGGCGATGGGCTGGCGCGCGCTGCGGCTTGCGCTGGAACGCGAAGGGCTGATGAAGGTGCAGGCGCGCTCGCTGCTGGAGGCAGCGGCGGGGCGTTCGCTCTATGTCATGTTCCCGATGGTGTCCGAGCCGTGGGAATTCGATGCCGCCAAGGCCGTCTTCGACGAACAGCTCGCCTTCCTGCGCGCGCAGAAGAAGCTGCTGCCAGAGCGCATTCATTTCGGCGCGATGCTGGAAGTGCCGGCGCTCGCCGAAGTGCTCGATCTGCTGCTGCCGCGGCTGTCGTTCCTGTCGATCGGGACGAATGATCTTACGCAATTCCTGTTCGCCGCCGACCGTGCCAACCCCAAGCTGGCCGAGCGCTATGACTGGCTCAGCCCATCGATCCTGCGGTTCCTGCGCCGGGTGATGCAGAATTCGGTCGGCAGTGGGGTCGATATCGGCGTTTGCGGCGAGATGGGCGGGCGCAGGCTGGAGGCGCTGGCGCTCATGGGGATCGGCTATCGCCGCCTCTCGATCACGCCTGCCGCCGTCGGCCCGATCAAGGAACTGGTGCGCAAGGTCGATCTGGCCGAACTGACCGCAGCGATGACCGGCTGGCTGGCCGACCCGTCGCTCAATCTGCGCAAGGAATTGTCGGCCTGGGCCGACGCGCGGGACATCGAGTATGATTGAGGCACGGTTGGCCGAGACACGTGCGAGGCGTGCGGCAGTGTGCTATCGTCACGCTTGACAGGACGCTCCGCGCAGGGTGAGTCCCGTTCAAGGACGATTCACAACGCCTCTCTCACAACATACAGCAAGCCTCGCAAAGACGGCGCGGATCCGGGTCATGGACAGCGAAAACACCACCAGCGGCGATACCGCGCACGATACGTCTTTGGCTGACGGCCCCGGCGCCCGCCTGCGCGCCGCGCGGCAGGCCTTGCGGCTCGATCTGGCGCACGTCGCCGCCGAGACCCGGATTCCGCTGCGCCATCTCGAAGCGATCGAGGGCGACAACTACGAGGCACTGCCGAGCCGCGCCTATGCGATCGGCTTTTCGCGCACCTTCGCCAAGGCGGTGGGGCTCGATCCGGCCGAGATTACCGACATGGTGCGCGCCGAACTCGCCGATGGCTCGCTGCGGCGCGCGCTGCCTTCGCCGGGGATTGAGCCGGGCGATCCGGCGCGCCTGCCTTCCTCGGGCCTTGCCTGGGCGATGGGCGGGGCGGTGCTGGTTCTCGCGCTTGGCGTTTTCGCCTTCTACCGTGCCTATTTCGGTGCCGGGACCGAGCCGGGCTCGCTGCTTGAACCGGCGGCAAGCGCCACGCCTGCCGCTGTCGCCGCCAAGCCTGCGGCTGCAACCACGCCGGCAGCGAGCGGCCCGGTGGTGCTGACTGCGCTGGAAGAAGGGGTGTGGCTGCGGCTTTACGAGGAGGGCGGCGAACGCCTGTTCGAACGCGCGCTCAAGCTGGGTGAGGCGGTAACGGTGCCTGCCACGGCAGCCGATCCGCGCATCAACACCGGGCGGCCCGATGCCCTGTCGGTCACGATTGGCGGGCAGGCGGTCGCCAAGCTGTCGGACAAGCCGGAGACGATTTCGGGCGTGCCGGTATCGGCTGCGGCGCTGCTGGCGCGCGGCACCACCCCGGCGGCGATGGCCAGCGGTGTGCCGATGCCCGGCGGCGTGGTGCCGCTCAGCGCGCCGGCTCCGGCCCCAGCGCGCCGCCGCAGCACCGTGCCTCGGCCTGCGCCGACCACCATCACCGTCCCCGAGGCTGCACCCGCCAGCGAGCCTGCCCCGGCCGCCGAAGCGGCGCCTGCACCGCAGGGCTGATCCCTTTTCCCGTTGATTAGGGAGCCTGCCGCACTCGACTTCAATCGCTGTGCGGGGCAGGGATACCGGAAATATTCATACGCGCCGCGCCACGGATGTGCGGCCACTGCCAGGGAGCCTGACGCGCCATGACTTCGCCGCTGCGAACCGCCGCCCACCGGATCACCCTCAGCCGGACAGGGGCACGCCGCCTTGCCGGTGCCGCGCTGGCCGCTGCTACGCTCGCGAGCCTCGCTCCGATGGCCGCCAATGCGCAGGACACCGCCGCCTCGGCCGAAGCCCGGCTGCGCAAGGTCGAGGCCGAGGTGCGCGCGCTGCAGCGCAAGGTCTTCCCCGGCGGCGACGGACGCTTCTTCGAGCCCCAGATCGGCCCGGGCGGCGAGACAACGACCCCGACCGCAACGCCCCCCACCATCGCCAGCGGCGTTCCCGCAGCGACAGCGGTGACCGATATTCTCGTGCGGCTCGATGCGCTCGAAGGGCAATTGCAGCGCCTTACCGCGCGGTCGGAAGAACAGGCGAATGCGCTCGCGCAGATGGAGGCGCGGGTTGCCGCTCTGGAGACCGCGGCCAATGCGCCGATCACGCCTGCTCCGGTGCTCCCGGCGAGCCAGCCTGCGGTCTCGACCACCGCTGCCACGACGGTTCCCGCAACAGTCACGCCGGCGCCCAAGCCTGCCGTGACGACCACGCCGACGCCGGCGCCCAAGCCCGCCGCCCCGACCACCACGCCCCCCGTCGCCGCGCCCAGCGCCGCAAGGCTTGCTGCCGTGCAGGCGATTGCCAAGCCGCAAACCGCCGACGCAGGGGATGACGAATATTCCTACGGCTTCCGTCTGTGGAACGCCGGCTTCTATCCCGAAGCGCGCCAGCAGCTCGACAAGTTCGTCAAGGCCTACCCCAATCACCCGCGCATCAGCTTTGGCCGCAACCTGCTGGGCCGCGCCTATCTCGACGACAATATGCCCAAGGAAGCGGCGCAGTGGTTCTACCAGAACTACCAGGCCAACAAGGCGGGCGAGCGCGCGCCGGATAGCCTTCTCTATCTCGGCAAGTCGATGATCGCGCTGGGCGACAACGCCAAGGCCTGCATCGCGCTCGCCGAATTCGGCGAGACCTATCCGCTGCTCGCCACCGGCCGTCTGGCCGATGAATACAAGGCCAGCGTCGCCAAGGTGAAGTGCAAGTAACCGCGCGCTTTGCCGCCGATCTGGCGGCGCTCTGGCCCGAGGAAGACCGCGCGGGGCCGCTCGGCCTGGCCGTGTCGGGCGGGCCGGACAGTCTGGCCCTGCTGCTGCTCGCCGCCGAGGCGCTGCCCGGGCAGGTAGCGGTTGCCAGTATCGATCACGGCCTGCGCCCTGAAGCCGCCGCCGAGGTCGCGCTGGTCGGACGGATCGCGCGCGAGCAGGGCATTCCCTTTACCGCCCTCACCGTGGCGCTCGCGCCCGGCAACCTCATGGCGGAAGCCCGCGCCGCCCGTTACGCCGCGCTGGCGCGCTGGGCGGAGGACACGGGGCTTGGCGCTGTCGCGACGGCGCACCATGCCGATGATCAGGCCGAAACTCTGCTGATGCGCCTCAATCGGGGGAGCGGGATCGCGGGCCTTGCCGGGGTGCGGGCGCAGGGCACGCTGCCCGGCTGCGACATTCCGCTCATCCGCCCCGTGCTCGGCTGGCGCAAGGCCGATCTGGCGGCGGTGGTTGCAACGGCGGGGATCACGCCTGCCGACGACCCCAGCAACACCAACCTCGCCTTTGACCGCGCCCGGATGCGCGCAGCCCTCGCCGGGGCTGAATGGCTCGATCCGCTCCAGATCGCCGCGAGCGCCGCGCATCTGGGCGAGGCGTGGCAAGCGCTCGCATGGTATGCCGAGCTTGACTGGCACGAGATGGTGATGCGCGAGGTGAGCGATATCGGCACCCCCGGCTTCAGCTATTGCGCCAATGTCCCGCGCATCATCGCCATTGAAACGATCCTCAGGATCATCCGCGAACTGGGCGGCCACGCCACCCGCGCCGAGGCGGCCCGCGCATGGGAGCGCCTGTGGGCGGGCGAGAACGCGTCCCTCGGCGGGGTGCTGGCCGTGCCGGGGGTCGAGCGGGTCGAAAAGGTCGGCGTCCCCATGCGCGTCTGGCGTTTCCGGCCCGAGCCGGTGCGCGGCAGCGTGAATTGACCGGGGTTGTCTGACCAGGCCGGGGAAGGTGGCCGGAAGCTAGAGAATCTTGTCCCCCACGCCCACCATCTTGCCCCGCGTGATGATCACCTTGTCGCCGCGGCTGGCGGCGGCGAACAGCTTGGCGGCGAATTCGTCGGGCACGCCGATGCAGCCGTGGCTGGCATAGCCGTTCATCACCGGCGAGCCGTGGATCGCGATACCATCCCAGGTCAGCCGCAGCGTGAAGGGCATCGGCGCATTGTTGTATTTCTCGGAGACGTTGTCGCGCTCTTTGGTGAGGATCGGAAAGGTGCCGAGCGGGGTGGGGTGTTCCTGCGTGCCGAGCAACACGACGGCTGTGCCGATCTCGTGCCCGTCACGAAAGGCGCTGATGACGCGGGCATGGAGGTCGACAGTGATGACCAGCTTGCCGGTGCGCGGGGCGGCGCTTTCGTCCCAGAACCAGTCGCCATAGCGGATGCTGCCCTCGATCGGCAGGATCGACTTGATGACGAAGGGATCACTGCTGACCGGTGTCAGTGCAGGGGCAGGCGCGGCGAGCACGGGCGCGGCCTCGGCGACGACGACCGGCGCGGGTGCGGGTTCTTCCGGCGCGGCAATCATCCGCGCAGCCGGGCCGCGCGGTGCCTCTTCGATGGCAGGCTCGATCATTGGCGCGGGCGGCAGCTCGACCTCGGGCAGCGCGGCCGGCGCCTCGGTCAAGGGGGGGAGACCAGCATAAACGGCCGCGGCATCATCGGCGGCGGGCATCCCGCTATCGGGATCGATCCGCTCGAAGGTGCCCGTCGCCCGGGCCGCGACCGCTTCTGCGGCATTGGCGGCCTGATCGGCATTGGACTGCGCTGCCACGCCATAAGGCGCAGCGAGCAGGGCGAGCGAGACAGCAAGGTTCCGGATCATGCGCAAGGTTATGCCGCGTTAACCGCCGCCTTGCCAGAGGCTAACCGCGTTGCGTCCCTGTGGGGGACGGGCAGGGGTGAGGCGTTAACGCGCGATCACGCCGAACAGGTCGTGGGCGTCGGCATCCTCGATTGCCACGTTGACGATGTCGCCGGGCCGCAGCGTTTCGGGGACGCTGCGCAGGTACACCGCCCCGTCGATCTCGGGCGCGTCGGCCTGAGAGCGCCCCGTTGCGCCAATGTCGCCGTCCTCGTCGGGCTCACCCACCTCGTCGATGATGACGGGGAGCGTGCGGCCGACCTTGGCGGCAAGCTTGGCGGCGCTGATGCGCTCGGTCACTTCCATGATCCGGGCGTAGCGTTCTTCCTTGATGGCTTCAGGCACGTGATCGGGCAGGGCATTGGCCGCCGCGCCCTCGACCGGCTCGAAGCGGAAGGCACCGACGCGGTCGAGCTGGGCTTCTTCCAGCCAATCGAGCAGATACTGGAAGTCCTCCTCCGTCTCACCCGGGAAACCGACCACGAAGGAGCTGCGGATCGCGATATCAGGGCAGATTTCGCGCCACGACTTGAGCCGTTCGAGCACCTTGGCCTCGTTTGCCGGGCGGCGCATCAGCTTCAAGACCTTGGGGCTGGCGTGCTGGAACGGGATGTCGAGATAGGGGGTCAGCAGCCCCTCGGCCATCAGCGGGATGACCTGATCGACGTGCGGGTAGGGATAGACATAGTGCAGCCGCACCCACGGCGCATGGCCTTCAGCCGTGCGCAGCTGGCCCAGTTCGCGCGCCATGTCGGTCATGTGGGCGCGGACTTCGCGGCCCTGCCATGTCCGGCTCTCGTGCCGGATATCGACCCCGTAGGCACTGGTGTCCTGCGAGATGATCAGGAGTTCCTTCGTCCCCGCCGCGACCAGCTTTTCCGCTTCGCGCAGCACGGCATCGATCCGGCGGCTGGCGAGTTTGCCCCGCAGCGACGGGATGATGCAGAAGGCGCAGGAGTGGTTGCAGCCCTCGGAAATCTTGAGGTAGCTGTAATGGCGCGGGGTCAGCTTGATGTCGGTGTCGGACGGTTGGGGGATCAGGTCGACGAACGGGCCTTGGCTGGGCGGCGCGTGGGTGTGCACCGCCTCGACAACCTGCTCGTATTGATGCGCGCCCGTCACCGCCAGCACGCTGGGATGCGCGGCGCGGATCGCGTCGGCTTCCTCGCCCATGCAGCCGGTAACGATCACGCGGCCATTCTCGGCAATCGCCTCGCCGATCGCGGCGAGGCTTTCTTCCTTGGCGGAATCGAGGAAGCCGCAGGTGTTGACCAGCACCACATCGGCGCCCGCGTAGTCCTCGGCAAAGGCATAGCCATCGGCGCGCAGGCGGGTCAGGATGCGCTCGGAATCGACCAGCGCCTTGGGGCAGCCGAGGCTGACCATGCCAATCTTCTTCTGATCGGGGAGGATGGTGGGGGTGTTCATTGCGGCGCGGCCCCTACACTGTGTGCGGCCTTAGCGCTAGGCTTGACCGCAGCCGCGCCGGACGGGCAAAAGGCGCGCCATGATCGCAAAGCTCTTCACCGACCACCCGCGCGCCATCGGCGAGACCTACGGCCAGCACGCCCGCACCGCCCTGAGCTTCGGGGCGCGGATGGTGGCAGGCGGGCTGGCCTGCATGGTTCATGCGGTGGTGCCCGGCGTTTTCGTCAAGACCGCGAGCCGCACCGTGGTGCAGCTCGACGCCGAGATGCGCGGACGCAAGGCGACACCGGCCGAGGAAGAATTCGCCTACGTGATCTGATCTGGGAGACCCGCGCATGAGTGATTTCGCCCTGTGGCCAGTGCTGTCGGGGGCGCTCGCCTTCTTTGCGGTGGGAGCGCTGTGGTACGGGGTGATCTTTGCCAAGCCGTGGCAGCGTGCGGCGGGGCTTTCGAACACCCAGCTGCGCGAAGGCAATATGGCGCTGATCTTTGCGCTGACCTTCGCCTTCGAGATGCTGATCGCGATGGTGCTGTGGCACCTGCTGGCCCGCACCGATCCGCCGCAGCACGTGGTGATGATGATGTCGGTCGGCTTCGCGGGCGGGGTGATGATTCCAGCGGTCGGGATCAACTACCTCCACCAGAGGAAGCCGCTGGCGCTGTTCCTGATCGATGCCGGACATTTCCTGATCGGCATGGCGGCGATGGGCGGGGTGTTCGTGTGGTTCAGGAGCTGACGCCGCTCTCACGCGTCGCGGTCGGCACGATCTCGACCACCACGTCGCCGGGTTCGAGCGACTGGCATGCATCCTCCCAGAAACCGATGGCGCGGCCGTTGCGATAGACACGCAGCCCCTTGCCCCCGCTGGTGAGTTCGGCCAGCGATTTGCCGCATTCCGCCTCGGTCACGGTGCGCTCGACGAGCTGCACCCGGCCGCCGACGCTGGCGAGGTCGGCGAGGTAGTCGGCGATGTGTGCCCCCTTGACGCTGCCAGCCAGCAGGAGGCCGGTGAAACGCACCGGGTTGATGACGTTGTTCGCCCCTGCCTGCCGCGCGAGCAGTTCATTGTCGTCGGCGCGCACGACCACACTGATCGGCACCTTGGGGGCGAGGTGGCGCACGGTCAGCACGATCAGGATCGAAGTATCGTCGCGGCCCGCGCTCACTAGCACGCTCGATGCCTGGCTGATCCGGACGGCCTTCAAGGTCTCGTCGCGGGTCGCATCGGCGGCCATCACGTTGACCCCGAGCTTTTCGGCTGCGGCAAGACGGTCTTCCGAGGGGTCGATCACCACGATGGTGCGCGGGTCGACCCCGCGTTCGATCAACTCGCCGACACTCTCGCTGTTGGAGGTGCCATAGCCGAGCACCACGACATGATCGGTCAGCTGTTCCTGGATGCGAGCCATGCGCCATTTCTCCCAGCTGCGCTTGATGACGAAATCGTAGGCCGCGCCCACGAAGATGAACAAGACCGCGATCCGCACCGGGGTCACGATCACCGCTTCGATCAGCCGCGCGCGGTCTGAGATCGGGGCAATGTCGCCAAAGCCCGTGGTGGTGATGCTGATCATGGTGAAATAGACGACGTCGAGGAAGCTGATGACGCCGTCATGCCCGTCCTTCAGCCCGTCGCGGTCGAGCCAGTGGACTGCGATGACGAAGGCGATCAGCACGAAAGCCGCGCCCATGCGCAGGCTGAGATCGCCCCAGACCGGGATTTTCACCTGCCGCCGCAGCGGGCGGAACTGATCGGCGAGCAGCGCCTTGCGCTTGAACGGGTTGCGGCTTGGCTCGTCTGCCATCAGTCGGCGAAGCGTTCGGCGAGGATGCCGATGGTCGAATAGTGGGTGAGATCGAGCTGCAAGGGCGTGACCGCGACGAAGCCTTCCTCGATCGCTTCGAGGTCGGTGCCGTGATCCAGCGTGTGCTCGATCTGGTCGAGCCCGAACCAGAAATAGCGATAGCCGCGCGGATCGCGGCCTTCGACGATGGTGCCGCGCGAATAGTCGTGGAAGCCCTGCCGCACGACACGGATGCCCTTCACCTCCTCGGCGGGACGCGCGGGGAAGTTGACGTTGATGAGCGTGCGCTCGGCCATCGGCGCGTCGATCAGGGGGGCGAGCACTTTCGGCCCCCATTCGCGCGCCGCGCCGAAGGGTACCTCGTCGCCCATGCCTTCGCGGGCATAGACCTGGCTGAAGGCAATCGCGCGGATCCCCGCCAGCGCGCCCTCGATCGCGGCCGAGACCGTGCCCGAATAGGTGATGTCGTCGGCAAGGTTCGCGCCGCGGTTTACCCCTGAGAGGATGATGTCGGGCGCATCGGGCATGACTTCGCGCAGGGCCATCATCACGCTGTCGGTCGGCGTGCCGCTGACCGCGAAACGCCGCTCGCCATGCTTGTGCAGGCGGACGGGGCGGGTCAGCGTCAACGAGTGGCCCGCGCCCGATTGCTCCTCGGAAGGGGCGCAGATCCAGATATCGTCGGAGAACTGGCGCGCAATTTCCTCCAGCACCTTGAGGCCGGGGGCGTTGATGCCGTCGTCATTGGTGAGGAGGATGCGCATTACGAGGCGGGTTCCAATCTGGTCAGGCCGCCCATGTAGGGCAGCAAGACGTCGGGCACGGTGACGGAGCCATCGGCGTTCTGGTAGTTCTCGATCACCGCCACCAGCGTGCGCCCGACCGCGAGACCGGAGCCGTTGAGGGTGTGGACGAACTCGGTCTTCTTCTCGCCCGCGACACGGTAGCGGGTGTTCATGCGGCGGGCCTGGAAGTCGCCGGTGTTCGAGCACGAGCTGATCTCGCGGAAGGCGCCCTGACCCGGCAGCCAGACCTCAAGGTCATAGGTCTTGCGCGCGCCGAAGCCCATGTCGCCGGTGCACAGCAGCAGCTTGCGATAGGGCAGGGCGAGGCGTTCAAGGATGGTCTCGGCGGCGCGGACCATGCGCTGGTGCTCGGCCTCGGAGTCCTCCGGCCGCACGATGCTGACGAGCTCGCACTTTTCGAACTGGTGCTGGCGGATGAACCCGCGCGTATCCTTCCCCGCCGCGCCCGCCTCGGAGCGGAAGCACAAGGTGAGCGCGGTGAGGCGCATGGGGAGGGCGGCCTCGTCGAGCAATTCGCCCAAGACGCTGGCGGTGAGGGAGACTTCGCTGGTGGGGATGAGCCAGCGGCCATTTGTGGTGTTGAAGCTGTCCTCGGCAAATTTCGGCAGCTTGTCGGTGCCATACATGGCATCGTCGCCCACCAGCACCGGCGGGTTGCACTCCGCATAGCCATGCTCGCCGGTCTGCACGTCGAGCATGAACTGGCCGAGCGCGCGGTGGAGCCTTGCCATGCCGCCGCGCAGGAAGGTGAAGCGCGCGCCCGAGAGCTTTGCGCCGGTTTCGAAATCCATGCCCAGCGCCGGGGCGATGTCGGCGTGTTCCTTGGGGGTGAAGTCGAATTCGCGCGGCGTTCCCCAGCGGGAGACTTCGACGTTCTCTTCCTCGCCCGCGCCATCGGGCACGTCCGCGCCCGGCAGGTTCGGGATGACTTCCAGCAGTTCTTTCAGCTTGCCCGCCAGTTCATCCGCGCGGGCTTCCAGCGCGGGCATATGGTCTTTCAAGGCGGCGACTTCGGCCTTGATCGCCTCGGCCCCGTCCTTGTCGCCCTTGGCCATCGCCGCGCCGATCAGCTTCGACGCCTCGTTGCGGCGCGATTGCGCGACCTGCACGGCGGTTGTCGCCGCGCGGCGTTCCTCGTCCAATACGATCAGCGCCTTGGCGAGCGGATCAAGCCCGCGCCGCGCCAACCCTGCGTCAAAGGCCTCGGGATTTTCTCGGATGAAGCGAATGTCGTGCATGGGCAGCGCCTATGCCCGCTCCGACAATCCAAGGGAAGGGCCAAAGGAAAGGGAAACAAGGGGCGGCGGTGGTGTATCAGAGGCCGCCGCCCCTCAGGGGAGGTGAGGATCAGAAGTTGATCTGCGCGGTCACGAACACGCGGCGCGGATCGCCGTAGAACCCGGTCAGCGTGCCTTCGCGGCCCAGCGTCGGAATGAACGGCGCACCGCCCACGCCGCCAGCGACGAAGTTGTAGCCCGCGACGATATATTCCTTGTTGAACAGGTTCTTGCCGTGCAGCCCGATCGAGAACAGCCCGCTGTCGGCGGTGTAGACGACGCTCGCATCGACCAGCACGAAGCCGTCCTGATCGAGGAAGGGGTTGGGCACTTCGAACTGGCTCGCATCCGACCGGAGCGAGGCGAGGCCGATGAAATCCATCATGCCCCCGCCCACCGGCAGGCCCATGTTGAAGCCCATGTGCGCGGTGATGTCCGGCGTGTTCTGGAACACGCGCTGGTCAGCGACGTCGCGGCCGAAATTGTCGATGAAGGTGTTGAACTTGGCATCGAGCACGCCGAGCGACCAGTTGACGCTGAAGCGGCTGCCTTCGCCCGCAAAGTCGCGGCCGACCAGCGCGTTGCCTTCGAACTCGATCCCGTTGACGTCAGCCGAGGCTGCGTTGCTGGTGATACCGATGAAGCTTTCGTTCACCCCGTCGCCGTTGGCATCAAAGCCGACCGAGCCGGGGATCTGGACGTTCTTGTACTGCCCGAGGAAGCCCGCGATCGAGATGTTCAACCGGTTGTCGAGCAGCGAGGCCTTGTAGCCCACTTCGTAGCTGTCGACCGTTTCGGGGTCGAAGGCCATGAAGTCGAACACCTCTTGCGGGGTGCAGGCACCGCCGCGCGGATTGCGGCAGGCGGTGGTCTGACCGCGCGGGTCGAACCCGCCGCCCTTGAAGCCTTGCGAATAGGTGAAATAGACGTTGTTGTTCGCGTCCGGCTGCCAGCTGATCGAGGCGCGCGGGTTGAAGTCCTTGAAGGTCGCGCTGCCGTTGAAGTTGCTGGTGACCGCCGCTGCCACGCCGGTGCCGCCGAACAGGTTGGAGAACCCGCCCAGGAAGGTCGTGCGCAGCACCCGGCTGTTGCGCTTGTCATTGGTGTAACGCCCGCCGACCGAGACGCTGATGGTGTCGGAAAGGTCGTAGGTGAAGTCGCCGAACACCGACCAGGTCTTGGTGTTGACGTCGCCCAGCGTCTGCGCGGTGAGGCCGTTCACGGTGGTGAACAGCGCCACGTCGAAGGCGGTGAAGGCATTGGCATCGAGGTAGTAGAAGCCCAGCACGCCCGACAGGCTGTCGCCTTCATAGAGCAGCTGGAGTTCCTGGCTGATCTGGTCGTTGTTGTAGATCGCGGGCACATCGAGGTCGACGGCGGGGAGGCTGTCGAAGTCGATCGGGGTGGTCGACTTGTCCTCGCGGTAGCCGGTGATCGACTTGATCGTCACGGTGTCGCTGAGTTCCAGCGCGATGTTGAGCGCGCCGCCCCAGGCCTCGACTTCCTGATCGACGATGTTGAGACCAGCGCGGGTGTCGAACACATCATCGAGCACCGGCGCGCCGCTGACGAGGCTACGGATGAAGCGGTGACCCTGACGCGCCTCGCTGTTGTCCTTCACATAATCGCCCGACAGGCGCACCATCAGCGGCCCGTTGTCGAATTCGATCGTGCCGCGCGCGGCCCAGACGTCCTTGTTGTAGTTCTCGGTGCCCAGCGTCAGGTTGTCGCCGAAGCCCCCGCGCGAAAGCCGCGCGCCGCTCGCGCCGATCTTCAGATTGTCGGTGACCGGGGTCGAGGCGGTGACGATCAGATCGGCCTGATCGTAGGAGCCATAGGTGCCGCGGATCTTGACCGCGGTTTCATCAGGCAGGGGGGCGGTGACATACTTGATCGCGCCGCCGATGGTGTTGCGCCCGTAGAGCGTGCCCTGCGGGCCGCGCAGCACTTCGATGCGCTCGACATCATAGACATCAAGCACGGCGGCCTGCGGGCGGTTGAGGTAGACGTCATCGACATAGAGCCCGACGCCTGCCTCGAAACCGGCGACCGGATCCTGCTGGCCGACGCCGCGGATGAAGGCGGTGAGGGTGGTGTTGGTGCCGCGGCTGACTTCGAGCGTGATGTTCGGCACCTGCTGGGCAACCGCGACAATATCCTGCACGCCCTGCTTGATCAGCTCATCGCCCGACAGGGCAGTGACCGACAGCGGCACATCGATCAGGCGTTCCTCGCGGCGGCGGGCGGTGACGTAGATCACGCCTTCTTCTTCAGCGGCGGCATCGGCGACGTCTTCGGCAGCTGCGGCAATATCGGCGGCGCTGTCCTGCGCCATGGCGGGCGCGGCAAAGGCGGCAAGTCCGGCGGTTCCGGCCATCAGCGCGGCGCGGACGTAAAGCATCTTGGTCATGGGGTGTTTCCTCTCCTGGCCCTCTTGTGTGGACACCAATATTGAAAGTTGAACCACCTTTCAAGTTTAGACTTGTGCGCCGGGCTTGCGCGGCCTACCGAAAGCGTGGAGGGAGTAGCTGATGGGCAACAGTCCGGGCACCGCGACCATAGTCGAAGACGCCAAGACGCCGCGTACCGAGCGCGGGCGCCGCACCTTGCGCAAGCTGCTCGATGCGGCGGCGGAGGAGTTTGGCGAGAAGGGCTTCCACGAAGCCTCGGTCAGCTCGATCACCCGCCGGGCCGGCATGGCGCTGGGCAGCTTCTACACCTATTTCGACAGCAAGGACGCACTGTTCCGCGCGCTGGTTGCCGACATGAGCGAAAAGGTGCGCACCAGCGCGCGATCGGCGCTGCATGACGGCATGGGCGCGCTGGAAATCGAACGCGCGGCGCTGGCGGCCTTCCTGCGCTTTGCCGCCGAACACAAGGAAATCTACCGCATCATCGACGAGGCGGAATTCGTCGATCCGGCGAGCTACCGCGAACACTACGAAACCATCGCCGCGCGCATCGCCGACCGTTTGCGCGCCGGGGCTGCGAGCGGCGAAATGCGCGGCGATCTGGGCGAGCTTGAGGCCTGGGCGCTGATGGGGATGAACGTGTTTGTCGGCCTGCGCTATGTCGTGTGGGGAGGCGGCGAAGAGCTTGGCCCCGATGCGGTTGCGGCCGGGGTCAATCGCCTGCTGGCCGAGGGCGTCCTCAGGCGCTAGACCGGCGCACCATGATCCTTGTCATCAACGCCATTCCCGATGCCGAACACCGCGCCGCGATCGCCGAGCGCATTGCCCTGCTTGAATGGCGCGACGGGCGCGAGACGGCGGGCGCCGTCGCGCGTGAGGTCAAGCGCAACGAACAGGCCGTGCTCGAAGGCCCGGCGGGCCGGGGCCTGCGCGAGGATCTGGCGCGGTTGATCGACGACCACGCAGTGATCAAGGCCGCCGCGCGCCCGCGTCGGTTTTCGCCGCTGATCATCAGCCGCACCGGGGTGGACGGGCGATACGGCGCCCATGTCGACAATGCGCTGATGGGCAACGGGCCGCAGCGGCTGCGCACCGATCTGTCCTTCACCTTGTTCCTCACGCCCCCGCACGAATATGACGGCGGCGAGCTGGTGATCCACACCGCAGGCATGACCCAGGAGGTCAAGGGCGAGGCGGGCTATCTGGTGCTCTATCCCTCGGGCAGCATCCATGAAGTCAAGCCGGTGACGCGCGGGCAACGCATCGTGTGTGTCGGCTGGATCGAGAGCCTGCTGGCCGATCAGGCGCAGCGCGAGATGCTGTTCGATCTCGAAAACCTGCGCCAGTCGCTGCGCCAGCAACTCCCCAGCCAGTCGGCCGAACTGCTGACGCTCGACAAGACCATCGCCAACCTATTGCGGATGTGGACGCACCCCTGACGGGCGGGGCGTGGCCGCCTTTTTCCCCTTGAGGGTGAAGTAGATAATCAGGCTCACCCCGATCACGCTCGGCCCGGCCCAGATGGCGGGATTGAAGACGTGTTCGGGCACCAGCCGGATCAGCCCGACCGAGAGGAAGGCGGTATAGGCTGAAATCCCCATCCCGATCAGCGCGCGGAAGTGTTCGCCCACATAGGTCTGGCGCGGCGGCTCACTGGACTGCCAGATAAAGCGCTGCTGGATCACCATCGAGACAATGCCGATAACCGCCACCAGCACCATCAGCGGATGGCCGACCTGCCAGCCGAAATAGCCGCACCACGCGCCGCTTGCGATCACCGCCGCGATCACCGCCTGATAGCGCAGGGAACGCAAGGCGTGCCGGTTCCGGCTGTGCTTCACCACGGCAAGGCCATAGTCGACAAAGCCGATGGTGAGCGTGCCAAGATAGAGCATCATCCACCCGAACAGCCCCTCATAAAGCGTCCGGTCGGTGATTTCGGGGTGGCGATGTTCCGGCCCGTAGAGCGACAAGAGCGCCATGCAGATCGCCAGCGCGCCTGCGCCGAGAAAGCCGTAACACGCCGCGCGGCCCCAGCGGCGGTGCGGCTGGGCGCCCTTTCTGGTGACGATCGGCCCCCAGAATGCCGTCAGCCCCACCACCCCGGTGGCGACATGGAGCACGACGAGCGCGTGGAACAGCGTCATGCCCGCAAGCATGACACAAAAAGTGTCAACTTCCTAGGTCACCCGGCGACGCTTACCGCACCCGCGAGGGCGCGATCAGCACGGCATTGGCGAGCATCAGGTCGAGCCCTTCGAGAAAGGCGCGGGTCGAGGGATCGTGGGCAAAGCCGATCACCAGTCCGCGCCCGGTCGGCTGGGCCATCATGTAGGGCTTATAGGCCATCTGCCGCCGGTTTTCTTCCCACACGTAACCGCTCGCGATCAGTCCCGCGGGCGCCGCGAAGCGCAGCACGTTGATCCCGGTCGCGCGGTCGAGCGGGGTGAAGATCTGCGTTCCCGTCGCCAGCACCACGGCGCCATCGTCGTAACCGGCGGAGAGGAAGTGGTCAGGCTCTCCGACCACGTTCAGCAGTGCGCCCGGCAAGGTGTCGGGCAGCGCCTGCTGATCTTTGATCGCCTCGCGATACTCGGCATCGTTGGTGATGGTGAGCGCTTCGGCAAGGCTCGCCTTGTCGTCCTTCTTGTCGGCAGGGTCGCGGCCCAGTGCGGCCTCGCGCTTCACCGCCAGCAGCGGATTGTCGCCGCCGCTGAAGGTCTCGAGGCTGTCGCCGATCGCCACCAGCACCCCGCCGCGCTGCACGAAGCTGCGCAGGGCGCGCTGCCCGCTGTCGCCCAGCACCGAGGACGGATCGCCCTCGGGCACCAGCACCACGTCATAGTCGCTGAGATCGGCGCGGCCGAGGCGGCTGGTGCGGATCGGCGTAACCGGCAGGCCGATCCGCTGTTCGAGCACATAGCGCAAGGAGCCTGCACTCAGCTGCGACACCCCGTCATCCCACGCCACCGCGACGCGCGGGAGCGTGAGGCGCACGAAATGCTCGCTGCCGAGGTTCGGCCCGTCATCGACCCAGCCGCTTTCGAGCGCGATGGTCTGCGCGCCCACATCGCGGGCGATCTCGGCGAGGCGGGCCATCTTCTCGGGGCTGTTCGACCCGGCAGGGAAGACCACCGTGCCGCGCGGGAATTCGCGCCCGGCGGTGGTGAAGGCACGGTCGGTGGCGCGGCCATCGATGCCTTCGCGCAGCGCGAGCGTGACGAGCCGGGCCTGCCCGCTGTCCGTCCACGGCACGGCGATGGCGAAGCTGCCCTGGCCTTCGGCGCGCGGGGTGATGGGCGCATCAAAACGCAGCGGATCGCCGCTCGCCGGTGCCGCGCACAGCGCCACATCGACGCCCGCCATTGGCCCGACCGACCAGGCGGTGACATCATAGAGCTCATGCGGCAGATCGACCGACCGGCGGCGTTCCTGTTCGGCGAGGAAATCGGGGGGCAGGGGCGTGTCGCGGTCGAGCAGGCTCTTGATCAGCCGCGCGGCAGGCTGGGCTTGGGGCACAGCGAGGTAGCCGGCGGGATAGGACTTGCCGCAAAGCGTGGCTGCGCCATCGCGGCGCAGCACGGTAATGCCCTGTTCGGCAAGGCGGCGACCGAGGCGCTCGGCGTTCCAGCGCCGCTTGCCAAGGTCGATCACATAGGTGCCCTTGCCTGCCGCGCCGCTGGCATTGCCCGCGCGGTAGGCGGCAAAATCGGCGAGGAACCTTTGCGGATTGTCGGCCACGGCTGCGGCTGTGGCGAGGCTGGCGGTGAAGTGATTCGCTACCCCGTCGGCATAGGTCAGCTCGGTTCCATCGCGCCGCGCCCATACCAGCCCGCGCGATGACCCCTGTTCGTAGGTGCTGCCGATCGCGCCCTGATGGGCGTTCCAGGTGTCGCCGTAGCCGGGGTAGAACAGGTCGAACACTTCGCGGGTGAAATAGGGCTCGCCGCGCGCATCGAAGGCTGCGGCGTTGTAGCGCCCGATCAGTTCATAGGCGCGGATCTGCGCGGGCGTGAGATTGGGGCTGAAGGGCTGGGCGGCGGGCGAGAAGAAATAGGTCTCGTCCCCGCCCATTTCGTGCAGGTCGACGACGACCACCGGGTTCCACTGCCGGATCGCGGCGACCTTGCCGCGGGTTTCGGGCTGCGAGAGCGTGAACCAGTCGCGGTTGAGATCGAACAGGTAGTGGTTGACGCGCCCGCTCGGCCAGGGCTCGTCATGCTCGGCGGCCTGCCGGTCGGCATCGGGGACGATCCCGGTCGAGGCGAGGAAATTGTTGAGGAATCGCGCCCGCCCGTCGGGGTTCTGCATCGGGTCGATCACGACAATGGTGTTGGCCATGATCTTGGCCGCGCGGGCATCGTCCTTGGCGGCGAGCAGGTGGTAGGCGGTCATCAGCGCGGCATCGGTCGAGGAGATCTCGTTGCCGTGGACGCCATAGGTCAGCCAGGTGACAGGCAGCGCGCTGCCATTGCCCGTGCGCCCGGCGGCGATGCTGGCCATGTCGGCCTTGATCGCGTCGATCCGGGCCATGTTGGCCGGGGCCGTCAGGACGAGGTAATAGAGCGGGCGTCCCTCCCAGCTTACCGCATATTGCACCAGCCGCGCGCGATCAGGCGCGGCCTCGGCGAGCGCCTTGAGATAGGCATAGGTCTGATCGGGCGAGGTAATCCGCGCGCCCGGCGCATGGCCGACCGTGGCGGTCAACGTCGGGATGGCGGCATCGACCGGCCCTTCGATAAAGGACTGCGCCTGCGCGGGCACAGCCGTCGCCGTCGCTGCTGCCGCCAGGGCTGCCCAGACAATGAGGCTCCGGCCCCCGAACACTTTGCGCATGAAAACCTCTCTCGCCTGCAGGACGCAGCAAATGGCGCAAAGCCATGCCGCGACAGGGCCGGGGCGGTCAAGCGGGGAGGGGTGAATGACGCAAGCGGTTCTGCCAACCACCCATCGTCGAAGAGCCATTTCCGCCGGAATAGAAAGGGGGGAAATGGTGGGCGCGACAGGGATTGAACCTGTGACCCCACCCGTGTGAAGGGTGTGCTCTACCGCTGAGCTACGCGCCCGTCCGAAGGGCCGTGTGGCCCGGACAGGGGCGCGCCTTTAAAGCGGCCTTGCGCGCTTGGCAAGCGGTTGCGGGTGCCGCGTGTGCGATTTCGCAGGCGGGGTCAGGATTGGCTCAGCCAGTTGAGGAAGGTCAGCAGCGCATCGGGTGACTTGGCGCGTGGGGCGGGCGCGGCGGCGGGGCGGGCGGGGCAATCGGCGCAATAGGCCTGCACCCCGCGCGTGCCCAGCAGCCGCTCGGCATCGCGCGCCAGTTGT
The DNA here is from genome assembly GCF_028621955.1 of Erythrobacter sp. BLCC-B19. NCBI lineage: Bacteria > Pseudomonadati > Pseudomonadota > Alphaproteobacteria > Sphingomonadales > Erythrobacteraceae > Erythrobacter > Erythrobacter sp. BLCC-B19. Next base: position 524,443 of record NZ_CP117516.1, on the reverse strand, counting down.
GCGGCAACCACGTCGCGGCGGCCTGCGACCATCGCGAAGATGTCCCCGCTGTGCGCTGCGGGCATGACAGACGCGCTGCTGCCGCCGGTCACCAGCTGGCGGATCAGCGAATCGTAATTCGGCGCTTCCTCGCCGAGGAAGACCGGGTGCCAGCCGCCGTCCTTCAACCCGGCCTTGGCCGCTGCCCAGGCGAGCGCCGCGTCGAGATCGCCGAACTCGTCCACCAGCCCCAGCTGGCGCGCCGTGCCGCCGTCCCACACGCGCCCCTGCGCAATGCCGTCGACCTTTTCGGTCGGCATCCCCCGCGCCTTGCCCACCAGGCCGATGAATTCGGCATAGGTGCCCTCGATCGAGGTCTGGAGCAGCGAATCGATCGCCGGTGTAAAGCCGCCGATGATGTCGGGCTGGCCCGACAGCTCGGTGGTGCGATAGCCGTCGGCCTTCACGCCATATTGCGCCGCCGCCTTCTCGAAGGTCGGCACCACCGCGAACACCCCGATCGAGCCGGTGATCGTGGCCGGTTCGGCGAAGATGCGGTCGCTGGAGGTCGCCACCCAATAGCCGCCGCTGGCCGCGACATTGGCGAAGGAGACGGCGACCGGGATCTTGCGGTCGCGGAAGCGCTGGATCGCGCGGCGGATTTCCTCGGCAGCGTTGGCCGATCCGCCGGGCGAATCGACCCGCACCACCAGCGCGGCGAGATCATCGTCCAGGGCCTCGTCGAGCAGATCGGCGATGCGGGTGCCCCCGGCGATACCGGGGCCGGCCTCGCCATCGACGATTTCGCCGGCGATGGTGACGACGCCGATCTTGCGGCCTGCCGTGTCGGGGCCGACATCGGCGAGGAAGGCGTCAAGATCGCTCGCGGCAAAATTGCCGGGCTTGTCGCTCCAGGGATCCTCGCCTGCCATTTCGGCCACCCTTGCGCCGAACTGCGCGCGGTCGCCGAGCTTGTCGACCATCCCGGCAGCGAGCGCCGCCTTGGCCAGATCGCCGCCCGAACTCTTGATCCAGGCGACAGGATCGCCCGTCACCTTGGCCAGTTGCAGCTTGGGCCGGGCCTTGGTGAGGTTGGCCTTGTACTCCTCCCACAGCGAACCGTAGAGCGCCCCTGCCGCGGTGCGTGCCTCGTCCGACATCCCGCTGCGGACATAGGGCTCGACCGCCGACTTGAAGGTGCCCACCCGGTACACCCGCGCATTGACGTTCAGCCGCGCGAGAAGATCGCCGTAATAGAGGTTGGTGCCCCCCGGCCCGGCGATCACCGCCAACCCGCGCGGATCGAGCCAGACTTCGCTCGCATGGGCGGCGATCGCCATGTGATCGTCGGCATAGCCCAGCGCATAGGTCAGCACCGGCTTCTTCGCCTTGCGCACCCGGTCCATCGCCTCGCCGATGGCGGTAAGGTGCACCTGCCCACCGCCGATGAAGGTCGAAAGGTCGATCACCACCACCTTGATCCGGTCATCGCGGGCCGCGGCATCGAGCGCCCGGGTGATGTCGCGCGCACGATATTCGCTGACGGGGGCCGTGCCCGAGAGGAATGTCTCGATCGGATCGAGCACCGACTTTTCCTCGACCACCACGCCAGCCAGGTCGATCAGCAGCGCGCCTTCGCGCACTTCGCCGGGGTTGGGGCGGGCCGAGAGCACCGCGAACAGCGCGATGAAGAACAGCAGCATGGCCAGCAGAACCAGACCGTCCTTGATCCCCACCAGGATCTTCCAGACCTTGCCGACGAAACCCATGCAGCATTTCCCTTGCGATTGCGGCCCTTGCTCTAGGGTCTTTGGCCGCGCAGTTCTATCGGAAAGCTTTACGCCATGGGTTGAGTGGCGGATGAGGCTGCCTTAAGGGCATCGCTTTAATGAGTGCCACCGATCTTTCCGCCCCCGCGGGCCGCTTTCCGGCCGGACGGCTGGCGTTCCCGCACCGCGATCTCACCGGTATCGGCAAGCTGGCGCGGCACGAGATCCTCTATGTGCTCGATCAGGCGCAGCAGTGGGTCGCGCTCAACCGGCAGAGCGCCAAGCACACCGATCTCTTGGCGGGCCTGACCATCATCAACGCCTTCTTCGAGAATTCGACCCGCACGCTGCTGTCCTTCGAGATCGCGGGCAAGCGGCTGGGGGCGGATGTGGTCAACATGCACGCGGCCACCAGCAGCGTGAAGAAGGGCGAGACGCTGATCGACACCGCGATCACGCTCAACGCAATGCGCGCCGATGCGATCGTGATCCGGCATGGATCGTCAGGGGCGACCGGGCTGATTGCCGACAAGGTCGATTGCCCCGTCCTCAACGCGGGCGACGGGCAGCACGAACACCCCACCCAAGCCCTGCTCGATGCGCTGACCCTGCGCCATGCGCTCGCCGAGCGGGGCGAGGGGGCCGAGGACTTCACCGGGCTCAATGTCGTGATCTGCGGCGATATCCTCCATAGCCGGGTGGCGCGCTCCAATATCCTGTGCCTCACCGCGATGGGCGCCAAGGTGCGCGTCTGCGCTCCGCCTGCGCTGATGCCGGCGGGGGTCGAGGCGATGGGGGTTGAGGTGTTCCACAATTTCGACGCTGCGCTGGAGGGCGCGGAAGTGGTGATGATGCTGCGCCTGCAATCGGAACGGATGAGCGGGCAGTTCATCCCCTCCCCGCGCGAATATCGCCACCTCTATGGCCTGACGACCAAGCGCCTTGCGCTCGCGCGGCCCGATGCGCTGGTGATGCACCCCGGCCCGATGAACCGCGGGGTCGAGATCGACAGCGAGGTCGCCGACATGGCGGGCCGCTCGCTGATCACCCGACAGGTCGAGATGGGCGTGGCGATCCGCATGGCGTGCCTCGATATCCTCACCCGCGAGGCGCGGGGCGTGGAGGGGTGGGCGGCATGAAACAGGCAGCACCGCTCACCATCACGGGCGCCGAGGTGGTGATGCCCGATGGCATGGCCCGGGGCGCCTTGCGCTGCGCCGAGGGGGTGATCCTTGCCGTGGGTGCTGGTGTGACGCCGCAGGAAGGCGACACCATCGTCGATGCGAAGGGCAAGCTGCTCGCCCCCGGCCTCGTCGATTTCGGGGTCTTCGCGGTCGACAAGCCCGCGTTCCATTTCGGCGGGATCACCCGCGCCGCATTGATGCCGGATCAATCGCCCCCGCTCGATCTGCCGAGCCGGGTCGGCTTCATCGCCAAGAGCGGCAAGCCCGATCTGTGGGTTCACCCGCTTGCTGCTGCCACGCGCGGGCTGGAGGGGCGGGAGCTGGCCGAACTGGCGCTGATGCAGGATGCCGGGGCCAAGGCGGTCGCCACCGGGCGGCGCTGGATCGCCGATAGCGGCGTGATGCTGCGGCTGCTGCAATATGCCGCGATGCTGGGGCTGGTGGTCGTCACCCATGCCGAGGATGGCGGCCTGGTTGGCGAGGCTGCCGCGACGGCGGGTGAGATCGCCACCCGGCTTGGCCTTCCCTCGGCACCCGCCGAGGCCGAGGCGCTCGCGATTGCGCGCGACATCGCGCTCGCCGAGCTGGCGGGCGCGCGGCTGCATATCCGGCAGGTGACGACCGCGCGGGGCTTTGCGCTGGTGCGCGAAGCGAAGGCGCGGGGGCTGGCGGTGACCTGCGGGATCACCCCTGCGCATTTCCTCCTGTCCGACCTGGCGACCGTCGACTTCCGCACCTTCGCGCGCCTGTCGCCGCCGCTGCGGTGCGAGGCTGACCGGCAGGCGGCGCTTGCCGCCATCGCCGACGGCACGGTGGACGTGATCGCCAGCGGCCACGATCCGCGCGGGCCAGAAGACAAGCGCCTGCCCTTTGCCGATGCGCTCCCCGGCATGGCGGGGGCCGAGACGCTGCTCGCCACCACATTGGGGCTGGTGCGCGACGGGGTGATCGACACGCACCGCGTCTTCGAACTGTTGGCGACCAATCCCGCAAAGCTCCTCGGGGTGCCCGCAGGGGTGCTGGCCGAAGGGTTGGAGGCCGACCTTGCCCTCATCGACCCGGACGCCCCGTGGATCATCGACCGCCGCAAGATGGAAGCGACCGCGGACAACACCCCCTTCGATCGGCAGGGCACCCAGGGCCGGGTGCTGGGGCTGTGGAAGGGCGGGGTCAGGCTCTAGCGGGGCGATCCTACACCTGTGCCGCAAGCGCGTGGCGGAGCGCACCGCCATAACCGGCCCTGCGCCTGCGCAAAACCCGCCAAGACCTGCGCAAGCCGCGTCAAGACGCGTCTAAAAACTGTCGTTTGAAAACAAGGTGAAGCGCGATTTTCCCCGGATTTGCGGGGGTTTTTGCCCTCGCGGTAATGCTTCACGCCAGCATCGGGTGGAGGCTGGTGCCAGACCTGTTCCGGCACCCTAAGGTGCCTTGCTGGCTGTAGGAAAGCCCCTGCGCGCCCGGAGCACAAAAGGAAGCTCCCGGACAGCGACAGGCGCCATCCGGGAGCAAGGCTCGCTCATATCTGTGGGGCGGGCGTCGCAGCCCGCAAGACAGCTCAGCGGCTGCGCGTGGCGACCTGCACGTCGCGCTTCACCGCGCCAGCCGGCGGGGTGGAGGCGGCATAGGCAAAGCAGCCGCGACCCGACGACTTGACCGTGCTGCACATCGACTGCGCGCTCTTGGGGCCAAAGCCATCAGCGGCCACGCGCCAGAAGGTGCGCCCGTTCACCACCGCCTGGGTGATGACCGGCTTGTGATCCTTGAGCTGCGGGAACTTCGCCTTGAGCACATTCCAGCCGCGCTCGGCTTCGACCTTGCTGTCATAGGAGCCGAGCTGCACGAGATGGGTGGCAGCGCCCTTGTCGCTGGCGACAGCCGCCTTGACCGGCGCCTTGGGCTTGGGGGCCGCGGCCACATCCGCCGAGGCGACCATGCGGCGCTGGCTGGGGGCGGCAGCGACACGCACCGGAGCGCGGCCCGGGGTGGTCGGCAGTTCCTGCACCACCGGGTTCGAGACATAGCGGATCGCGCCAGAGGCCATCGCCGGCTCGACGGTTTCGACCGACGGCTCGGGGCTGGCAAAGGCCTGCGCAAAGGTGGTCACGGGCGCGGTGGTCGGGGCGAGCACCGGGGCCGGGGCAGGCTCGGCAGCGGCCAGCGCAACCGGCGCTTCGTCCGCCGCAGCGTCAGCCACCATCACATCGGCAGCGGGGAAATTGGCGAGCGCGAGCTGCGCGGGCTGGCCGTTGTCGGCGCGCGGGGTGACATCGAGCAGGCTGGCGATGCGCTGCTGGAACAGCTCGGGCGCGGCCATCGCGGCCCAGCCCGACAGGCGGGCGTCGAGCTGATCGGCGGGCACATCTTCTGCCGCCATCACCCGCGCCGCGCGCCAGTTGCCCGCGAGCGCATAGGTATAGGCAAGGTTCTGGCGCAGCTTGGGGCTGACCACATCGGCGCTGCGCACGGCATTGACCAGCACGTGCACGCCGCGTTCCGGCTGTCCGGCCAGCGCCACGGCGAGGCCGAAATCGGCAGCGTCGATATTCTGCGAATTGGCATCGAGCACATCGAGCGCCGCGCGCTGATCGCCCAGCGCGATCTTGGCGAGCGCGAAGCTCAGCACGGTGCGCGGGTTGGTGTCGCCAAGGTCAAGCGCATCGCCGAAGCTGGTGGCGGCCGATTCGAACCGTCCGGCCTCGAGATAGGCAGCGCCCAGCAGAGCGCGGTAGGCCGAATTGCGCGGATCGCCTGCGACGGCGGCCTCGGCATGGGCAATCGCCTTGGCGACCTGACCCTTGGCGAGCGCGGTCTGCGCGCTGGCGAAGGACTGGTCGGGGCGCGGCGGCGCGGCCTCGGCGCTGATGCTGGCCAGCGCCAGCCCGGCAATGGCGGTGGTCACGGCAAGCGTGAGGCGCGGCGCGAAACGGCTGCCGGTCTTGAAGCTGCGGTCCATGGTCATTTCCCCCGTAAAATCTGGCGGTTCAGTGGCGTTTCAGATGGTTGGCGATGATGTCGAGGTCGTCATATTCGGCCAGCAGCCGATCAAGCGCCTCGGTGACGAGCGCCTGCGCGCTCACGCCTTGCATGGTGGCGGCAAGGCGCAGTTTCAGATGGCGGTCGGCATCGAGCCGGAGCGTGAAGGCCGCACGCCGTCCGCCCTGCACGGCCGGCACACGGGCCGCACGCGGGGCGGGTGCCGGAGCCGGCACCGGCGCCGGAGCCGGAGCGGCGGGCTGACGCGCGGCGAGCGGCGAATAGATGGCGCTGTCGGCGTAATCGCCCGCGTCCTCTTCTTCAGCTTCGTCTTCGCCCTCATTCTCGTCGGCAAAGTCGTCTTCGGTGTAGGCGCCATCGTCGTAGAACGCGGCGGCTTCGAAGTCCTCGTCCTCGTCATAGTCCGGCTCGAGGTCGTCCGGGCCGGTCATGGCGGCATCGGCGAGCACGCGCTCTTCGAGACGGCGCTGCTGGCGGCGCACCACCGGGCTCGGGCCGGGGACAAAGCCATCGGCGGTGACATCGGCGTTGATCGGCACGATGTCGGCCCCGAGGCTACCCTCGGCAGCACCATCGCCCATATCGTTCCAGCCGAGATCTTCGAGCGCCTCTTCCGGCACGGCCGCCTGGTCGGTCACCAGCGGCGCAACCTGCGGGCGCATCGCGGGCTTCGCGCCGCCCTTGCGAGCGAGCAGCGAGGGGCCGAGGGAGGCAAAGCCGGGATCGGACATGGCGCGTCTCGCCTCTATCGCTTACTGCGCCACCCGGCGGCCGAAGCCACCAGCGGGACGCGGCACGCCGCCCATCTGCTGGCCGACGCCATTGGGGGCAGCGGCGAACACGGTGCGGCGGAAGTTCTTTTCAAGCCGGTCGGCAATATAGCGCCACAGCGCGGCGATCTCGGCAGCCGAGCGGCTTTCGGGATCGACTTCCATCACGGTGCGGCCGTCGATCATCGAGGCGGCGAAATCGGTGCGGTGGTGGAGCGTGATCGGGGCGACGGTGCCGTGCTGCGACAGGGCAACGGCGGCTTCCGAGGTGATCTTGGCCTTGGGGGTGGCCGCATTGACGACGAACACCAGCGGCTTGCCCGCCCGCTCGCACAGGTCAACCGTGGCGCCCACGGCGCGCAGATCGTGCGGGGAGGGGCGAGTCGGCACGACGATCAGCTCGGCGACCGAGATCACCGACTGGATCGCCATGGTGATGGCGGGCGGGGTGTCGATCACCGCGAGCTTGAAGCCCTGCTGGCGCAGGACGGCAAGGTCGTTGGCAAGGCGCGCCACGGTGGTCTGGGCAAAGGCAGGATATTCCGCCTCGCGCTCGTTCCACCAGTCGGCGAGGGAGCCTTGCGGGTCGATGTCGATCAGCACGACCGGCCCGGCGCCTGCGCGCTGGGCCTGGACGGCGAGATGTCCGGACAGGGTGGTCTTGCCCGATCCACCTTTCTGCGATGCCAAAGCGAGTACACGCAACGCCTGGGTCCCCCATGGATTAGACCGTCGGAGGGTGGCCCTATTGCGACCCCTGACAACGGCTGGATGACCACGGGATCGCAGGATACCCCTAATTTAGAGTTAACGGAGCGCAGCTTGATGCAGGACGGTATCGGTCCCTTGTCAGATACTTGGGCGACACCGCGCTGCGACTGAGCGGGGCGCAACCATTTGCTAACCGTGTTTGGACTAAGACCCGTGCCTCTCTCCCCCACGCGCGACGAGGCACAGGCGATGGCACGGTTGATGGTGACGAAGATGAAGCACGGCATGGCAGCTGCGGCGGCGCTTGCGCTGCTGGCGGCACCCGCTGCGGCGGACGTCAAGGCCGGGGTCGATGCCTGGGGCGCGGGCGATTATGCGCGCGCCGTGGTCGAATGGCAGGGGCCGGCGGCTGCGGGCGATCCCGACGCGCTGTTCAACCTTGCGCAGGCCTATCGTCTGGGGCGCGGGGTCGAGATCGACAATATCCGCGCGCGCAAGCTCTATGAACAGGCGGCCAGCCTCGGCCATGTGAAGGCCGCCGACAATTACGGGCTGATGCTGTTTCAGGAAGGCGAGCAGGTGCGCGCCATGCCGATGATCCGCGCGGCGGCCGACCGCGGCGATCCGCGCGCGCAATATGTGCTGGGCCTGTCGCACTTCAACGCCGATTATGCCGAGCGCGACTGGACGCGCGCCTATGCGCTGATGACGCTCGCGAGCGGATCGGGCCTGCCGCAGGCGCGCGATGCGCTGGTGCAGATGGACAAGTATGTGCCCCAGGCGCAGCGCGTGCAGGCGCAATCACTGGCGCGCCAGATCGAGGCCGCGGCGACGGCGCAGCGCTCCAGCGAGGTCGCTGCCGCTGAACTGGGCACCGGCACGCCGACGCAGCCCGCCCCGACGCCTGCGGTCATCACTGCGCCGGTGGCCAAGCCGTCCCCCAAACCACCGGTCGTTGCCGCCGCCGCGCCGCCCGCTGCCAAGCCCGGCCTTCCGCCTGCGCCCAAGCCCGTGACCCCGGCCGCGACGCTCGCCGCCGCCCCGGCTCCCGCTCCCGCGCTCGCACCCGCCAAGGGCAAGTGGCGCGTTCAGCTCGGCGCGTTTGGCGTGGCCGCCAATGCCGACAAGCTGTGGAACCAGATCAGCGGCCATGCCGCGCTTTCGGGCACGCGCAAGACGCTGGTGCCCAACGGCACGCTCACCCGCCTGCTCGCCTCCGGCTTTGCCAGCGAGGCCGACGCGGCGCGCGCCTGCGCCACGCTGAAGCGCGAGGGCAAGGCCTGCGTGGTCGCCGGGCAGGGCTGATCCGCCCGGGGTTGGCCGACAGCCCTTCCCAAGCCGCCGCGAATCGCTAATCTTGCGAGCCATCACACGGCTCGGGGGATCAGCCATGCAGGATACGCTTTCGCCGCAAGCTGCCGAGGATGTGTTCGGCGACCCCTCACCTGCCGCTGTCGCCCCGGTCGCTGCCGCGAACCGGATCGCGACGCTCGATTTCATCCGCGGCATTGCGGTGATGGGGATTCTGGCGGCGAACATCGTCGCCTTCGGCCAGCCTTTCGAAGCCTATATGTATCCGCCCGCCTTCCTGACCGATCCCGGCGATCCAGGCGGGTGGCAATGGATCGCGCAATTCGTGCTGGTCGACGGCAAGATGCGCGGGCTGTTCACCCTGCTGTTCGGGGCAGGGATGTATCTCTTCATGGAGAAGGCCTGGGCGCGCGGGAGCACGCGCAAGCTGCAGGCGTGGCGGCTCGTGATCCTGGCCGTGTTCGGGATGATCCACTTCCTGTTCATCTGGCCGGGCGACATCCTGTTCTACTACGCGCTGTTCGGGCTTGTCGTGCTGGCCTGCCTGCCGTGGCAGACGAGAACCCAGCTGGGTGTGGGGCTGGCCGGCTACATGGTCGGCGTGGTGTTCTATGCCGGCGCGATGAGTTTTCCCTGGGCGGTGGTCGATACTCCTTTCGGCAGCACGCCCGATAAGCAGCCAATGCGCGCCGACATGATCGCCGGGATCGATGAGGCGCTGGCCCATGGCGCGGTGCCCAATGCGACCATCGCCTCGGGCGATTATGGCGCCTTGGTGATGCACCGCCTGACCGAGCAGTGGAGCGAGCCGTTCTCCAACCTCCTGTTCTTCGGGTTCGAGACGATCCCGCTGATGCTGATCGGGATTGCGCTCTACCGCATGGGGTTCTTCTCGGGCGGGTTCGATCGGGACAAGATGATCCGCTGGGGCTGGATCGGGCTGATCGCGGGGGGGCTTGGCCACCTTGCCATCGGGCTGGTGGTCAAGGCGGGCGGCTTCACCTTCTACGGGACGCTTGCCGCCTTCATGGGCTGGAGCCCGCTGCCGCGGCTGTGGATGGTGCTGGGGCTGGCCGCGCTGCTGGTCGCCTATTCGCCCGGCGCAACCGGCTGGCTGGCCGAACGGGTGCGCGCGGCGGGAAGGGCGGCTTTCACCAATTACCTCGGCACCTCGGTGGTGATGATGTTCGTCTTCCACGGCTGGGCGCTGGGCCTGTTCGGCCAGCTGAACCGTCCGGGCTTGTATGTGGTGACAGTGCTGGCGTGGATACTGATGCTGGCGTGGAGCAAGCCCTGGCTCGACCGCTACCGCTATGGCCCGCTGGAGTGGCTGTGGCGGTGCCTGACCTATCGAACGGTGTTCCCGCTGAAGAAGTAGGGGAAAGAGAGGTTTTTGTTGTCCGCAGCGCCTCCGCGCTGCGAAATCCTCGCGCCTTCGGCGCTGCGGGCGGCCGGTCGGCCTTGCGGCGAGGCTTCGCCCGCCGATCATCGCCACAAGCAATCCAAGCCGCTTGGCGCTGGATCGGTCGCGCAGCGACCGCAAGCGCGACCGCGCGCCCGCAGCGATGCGGCCTTCAGGCCGCGTGAGCGAGGATTTCGCACGCCGGAGGGCGTGCGGACACAAAATCCCCCTTGTTATTGCGAATAACTCGCATACATTCGCTCCTGCAAACGCTTCGCAGGAAAGATTCGCGGCTCCATGTACATCTGCATCTGCAATGCCATCCGTGAGAATGATTTGCGCAAGGCTGCGCTGACCTGCGACGGGGATGCAGAAGCGACCTATGCCTGCCTCGGCAAGCGCCCCAATTGCGGCCAGTGCCTTGAAGAGGCGCAGGAAATCATCGACGCGGAGCGCGCGGCGGCGCGCTGCGACTTCCTCGCAGTAGAGGCGGCCTGACCCGCTCTTGCGAACGGATCGCAAGCGACTGATTCGCAAAGATTTTTCTCGCCCGACCCTTGCGAACAGCCCTCGGCACCGTCTAGAATGGCGGCAATGCCGGCCACCCGGCTTTGATATTTCGCAAAGGACTTTCCCATGAAGGGCGACCCCAAGGTCATCGACTATCTCAACCAGTGCCTCACCAACGAGCTGACGGCGATCAACCAGTACTGGCTGCATTACCGCGTGCTCGACAATTGGGGCATGAAGAAGCTGGCGGCCTATGAACGCCACGAATCGATCGAGGAAATGGAGCACGCCGACAAGCTGGCCGAACGCATCCTGTTTTTGGAAGCGCTGCCCAACTTCCAGGCAATCCACAAACTGAAGGTCGGCGAGACGGTCGAGGAAATCCTCAAGGCCGATCTCGCATTGGAACACGAGGCGATTCCGCTGCTCAAGGATGCGGCCGAATATGCCCGCAGCGTCAAGGATCACACCTCGGCCGGGCTGTTCGAGGAAATCCTTAAGAACGAGGAAGAGCACGTCGATTTCCTCGAAACCCAGTTCGAGATGATCGAGCGCATGGGTCTGCACAATTACTGCCAGCTGCAAAGCCAGGCTGCCGGCGAAAGCTGAGCGCCAGGGCTAGGGGCTGGCCGCAGGGCTGCACAAAAAGGGGGCAGGGCGTTCTTGTGTGCTGCACGCCATCCGGCGTGCAGTCCTCGACGCTGTTCCTCACCCCGGGTCAAGCCCGGGGTCCGGGCGTCTGCGGGCGGGCAGTCGCCCTTGCGGCCCGTCCTTTGGCGGGCCGTTCGACCGAGCCTGGTAGCGGTTACTCCTTGGTCGCCTGCGCCCCCAGCGCCGCCAGCCTTGTCTCGAACAGGAAGAAGCCGAGGCCTGTCACCAGCAGCACCATCGTCAGCACCCACATCGCGGCGATCAGCGTGCCGATCTGCGATGTGATATAGGCCGAGATGAACAGCAGCATGATCACCGCGCTGATCATCACGGCGGCTGCGGTCGAGAACATGATAGCGCCCTGCATCAGCCGCCGCCGCCGCATCAGCCAGCCATATTCGCGCGCCTGTTTGGCGGTGCGCGCGTCTTCCATCTTTTCCTCGATGTTCTCGATCCGCTGCGAGATCCAGATCATCCGGCTCATGATGACATTCATGATCGCCCCGATCCCGCTGAGCAGGAAGGCGGGGGCGAGCGAGAGTTGCACAACCTGCTGCACGCGCGGGGTCGAGGCGGTGCGCTCGATGATCTCGAGCGCCAGCGGCGTGCGGGTGGCGGCATCGGCGAGGTAGTCGAGCAGCATCGGGGCTACTCCTTGGCGTAGGGGTTCTTGTTGGCCTTGAGCGTCACGCGCACCGGCACCGCATCAAAGCCCAGCTTGGCGCGGATGCCGTTGACGAGGTAGCGCTCGTAGCTCTTGGGGAGCAGGTCGAGCCGGGTGCCGAAGATCACGAAGCGTGGGGGGCGGGTGCCGGCCTGGGTGATGTAGCGCAGCTTGATCCGCTTGCCGCCGGGAGCGGGGGGCGGGTTGGCTTCCATCGCATCGTCGAACCAGCGGTTGAGGGCCGAGGTGCTGACGCGCTTCGACCATGCCTCGCGCAGCTCGAAGGCACCGGCGAGCATCTGGTCGAGCCCCTTGCCGGTCTTGGCGCTGACGGCAAACAGCGGCAGGCCGCGCACCTGCGCCAGCCCGTCATCGAGCGCCGCGCGGATGCCGTTGAAGAGCTTGCTCGCGTCCTCGGCCACGTCCCACTTGTTGATCGCGATCATCAGCGCGCGGCCTTCTTCGAGGACGAGGCTGGCGATCTTGAGGTCTTGGTGCTCCAGCCCCTGCGTCGCATCGAGCAGCAGCACCACCACCTCGGCAAAATCCACCGCCCTGCGCGCGTCGGCGACCGAGAGCTTTTCGAGCTTCTCGGTGACGTTCTTCTTCTTGCGCATCCCTGCGGTGTCGATCAGGCGGATTTCGCGGGTCTCGCCGCTCTTGGGGTCGGTCCATTCCCAGTCGATCGCAATCGAATCGCGGGTGATCCCGGCCTCGGGGCCGGTCAGCAGCCGGTCTTCGCCGAGCAGGCGGTTGATGAGCGTGGACTTGCCCGCATTGGGCCGCCCGACGATGGCGAGCTTCAGCGGGCCGGAGGGGCGGTCTTCCTCCTCCATCGCGCGCAATTCGGCGCGGTGGGCCTCGTCAGCCTCTTCCCATTCCTCGGCCTTGGCGCCGATGATCGGCCACAGCCCGCCGAACAGATCGGCGACGCCCTCGCCGTGCTCGGCCGAAACGCCGAGCGGTTCGCCAAGGCCCAGTGCATAGGCTTCCATGATGCCCGCTTCGGCGGCGTTGCCCTCGGCCTTGTTGGCAACGACGACCACCGGCACTTCCTGCTCGCGCAGGTAGCGGGCGATTTCCTCGTCGAGCGGGGTCAGCCCTGCGCGCGCATCGACCACGAACAGCGCCGCATCGGCACCGGCCAGCGAAGCTTCGGTCTGCTTGCGCATCCGGCCGGGGAGCGAGAGTTCGTCCTCGTCCTCCCACCCGGCGGTGTCGACCACGGTGAAATGCAGCCCCGCGATCACCGCGTCGCCCATCCGGCGGTCGCGCGTCACCCCAGGCTGATCGTCCACGAGGGCGAGTTTCTTGCCCACCAGCCGGTTGAACAGCGTGGACTTGCCCACGTTGGGGCGGCCGATGATGACGACTTCAGGCTTCTTGGGGAGGGACATAACCCGGCCCAAGTGGGCGCAAACGGCCCAAATGGCAACCCGCGCGGGGGTTTCAGCCCTTTTTGGCGACCGGCGGGTTCTCGCCGAGGTCTTCGTACCATGCCTCGACCGGGCCGGTCAGCTTGATCGTCAGCGGCTGGCCCTTGCGATCCACCGCCTTGCCCGCCTGCACCCGCACCCAGCCTTCGGAGATCGAATATTCCTCGATATCGGTGCGCACCCGGTCCTTGAAACGGATGCCGACCCCGCGCTGGAGCTTTTCGGCATCGAAGAAGGGGCTGCGCGGATTGACCGACAGGTGATCGGGCGGAACGTCTGCGCCAGCAGTGGTCGGGGCGGTGTCGGGGGTTTCTTCGGTCATGGTGCGCGCCCTTATCCGCCAATCCGCAAGGCTTCAAGCGTGTTGCGCTTGCCCTTTTGGCTGAGGGGGGATAAGGGCACCGGCTGATACGCGCGGGGGGCCATGCTTCCCGCGCGGCTTCGTTCGGGCAAGCGGGCGTGGCGAAATTGGTAGACGCACCAGATTTAGGTTCTGGCATCGCAAGATGTGGGGGTTCGAGTCCCTTCGCCCGCACCAACTTCGTCCCGGCGCGCGCTCGCGCTCACGGATTTCTCATCTAGAAGGCTTCAGACCAGTTCCCATGCAGACCAAGCAGACTGTCAACGAAGGGCTCAAGCGCGCCTACCTGATCACGATCCCGGCCGCCGAGCTTTCGGCGAAGATCGATGCCGAGATCAAGAAGGTCGCTCCGCAGGTGCGGATGCCCGGCTTCCGTCCCGGCAAGGTGCCCGCCAACCTCGTCAAGAAGATGCACGGCGAAGCCCTGCACGGTCAGGTGGTGAACGACACCATCCGCGAATCGGTCGACACGCTGCTGCGCAACGAAGCGCTGCGCCCCGCGATGCAGCCTGAGATCGGCCTCAACGAGGATTACGAGCAGGGCAAGGACGCGGCGATCACCGTCAGCCTCGAAGTGCTGCCGACCATCGAAGCGCCGAGCATCGAAGGTCTGAAGCTTGAGCGTCTGGTCGTGCCCGTCACCGACGCGCAGATCGACGAAGCGCTGGCCAACATCGCAGGCCAGAACAAGAGCTACAAGGACGCGCCCAAGACCAAGAAGGCGGCGGACGGCGACCAGCTGATCATCGACTTCGTCGGCAAGCTCGACGGCGTCGAATTCGACGGCGGCAAGGCTGAAGACGCGGCGCTGGTGCTGGGTTCGAACACCTTCATCCCCGGCTTCGAATCCAGCCTGGTGGGCGTGAAGACCGGTCAGGAAAAGACCATCACCGTCACCTTCCCTGAAGAGTATCAGGCCGCGCACCTCGCGGGCAAGGAAGCGACCTTCGATGTCACCGTGAAGGCGGTGAAGGTCGAAACCGAAACCACCATCGACGAGGATTTCGCCAAGAGCCTCGGCCTCGACAGCCTCGACAAGCTGCGCGAGATCATGAAGGCGCAGCTCGAACAGCAGACCGCTGGCCTCACCCGCACCCAGATGAAGCGCCAGCTGCTCGATCAGCTCGCCGCAGGGCACAGCTTCGAAGTCCCCGGCACCATGGTCGAGGCGGAATTCCAGCAGATCTGGGCCCAGCTCCAGCAGGAAGCCGCGCGCGACGAAAACCCGGCTGACGCGCTGAAGCAGATCGAGGACGAGAAGGACGAGTACAAGTCCATCGCCGAACGCCGCGTGCGTCTGGGCCTGCTGCTTTCGGAAATCGGCCAGGCCAATGGCGTGGAAGTGACCCAGCAGGAAATGTCGATGCTGATCCAGCAGGCCGCGATGCAATATCGCACCGAGGATCGTGAGCGTTTCGTGCAGTACATCCAGTCCGACCCGATGGCCGCCGCCCAGCTGCGCGCGCCGCTCTATGAGGACAAGGTCGTCGACTTCCTGTTCGACAAGGCCGAAGTCACCGAGCGCGAAGTGACTGTGGAAGAACTCCAGGCCGCGATCGAAGCCGAAGAGGGCGCGGAAGCGGCTCCGGCGCCGAAGAAGGCTGCGGCCAAGAAGGCTCCCGCCAAGAAGAAGGCCGAGGCCAAGGCTGACGAGGCTCCGGCGGCCGAGGAAAAGCCCGCGGCGAAGAAGGCTCCCGCCAAGAAGGCTGCTCCCAAGAAGGAAGCGGCTGCGGCTGAAGAAAAGCCCGCTGCCAAGAAGGCTCCGGCCAAGAAGGCGGCTGCCAAGAAGTAAGGCTTCGGCCTGCTGACACCGACAGGCGCAAAGCCTGCTTTATGACCCCCGGCCGCGCAAGTGGCCGGGGGTTGTTCGTTTGGGGAAGGGGGAGGCGCTAGGCCGGGGTCACTCCCCTGCCGGTCGCCACGGGCGGAAGGTCGGCGCGGGCAGTTTGGCGCTGCGTGCCTTTTCATAGGCCGCGCCCGCTTTCAGCACGGCATGATCCTGCCACTGCCCGCCCATGATGCTGAGACCGACCGGCAGCCGCTCGACCGCCCCCATCGGCACGGTCAGATGCGGATAGCCCGCAATCGCCGCGAGATAGCCCGCCCCGATTCGTCCGGCGAAGTTGTCGCCATTGACCAGATCGGTGCTCCACGCCGGGCCGGCGGTCGGCGCGATCAGGAAGGTGACGTCATTGTCCTTGAGCAGCTTGTCGATCCCTTCCGCCCGCGACAGGCGGCGCAGGGTCGCAAGGTTCTTCGCATAAGCCTCGGCATCGTCGGTATCGAGCGCTTGCAGGAACAGCTCCTGCCCGAACCAGCGCAGTTCCTCGCGCTCGTTGGCGATGTTGAAGCTGACCACATCGGCGAGGCTGCGCGGCCCATCGCTGCCGGGGCGACCCGCGAGGTATTTGTCCAACTCCGCCCGCAGTTCATAGAGCAGCACCGGGAGCGAGGCCTGCCACAGCTCGCCGGGGGGCGAATATTCGACATCGACCAGCACCGCGCCCGCCTTGGTCAGATCGGCGAGCGCATCCTCGAACAGCGCGCTCACATCGGGGCGGCTGCCCACCGCGCCGCGCAGCACGCCGATCCGCACGCCGTCGAGCGAGGCGGTGTCGAGCCCGGCGGTGTAGTCCTTGACCCGCTTGGCCTGCAAAGTGACCGGATCGGCCTTGTCCTCGCCCGCGATGGCGGTCAGCAGCAGGGCAGCGTCGTAGACGGTGCGTGCCATCGGCCCGGCCGTGTCCTGGGTGCTCGAGATCGGCACCACATGGGTGCGGCTGACGATCCCGACGCTGGGCTTGAAGCCGACGATGCCGTTGATGCTGGCGGGGCAGGTGATCGATCCGTTGGTCTCGGTTCCGATGGCCGCCCAGGCGAACCCCGCCGCCACCGCCGCACCGCTGCCGCTCGAGGAACCGCAGGTGTTGCGATCAATCGCGTGGGGGTTGCGCGACAGGCCGCCCACCGCGCTCCACCCGCTGGTGGAGCTGTCGGAACGGATGTTGGCCCATTCGGAAAGATTGGTCTTGCCCAGCACCACCCCGCCATTGGCGCGCATCAGCGCGATCAGCGGCGCATCGCGGCCCGTGGCATTGTCCTTCAGCGCGAGGGAGCCTGCGGTGGTGGGCCATTCGGCCGTCTCGACATTGTCCTTCACCAGCACGGTGCGCCCGCGCAGCACGCCCGTGCCGAGCAGCTGGCGCGCCTTGACAGGGGCGGTGGGATCATAGTCGATCACGGCATTGATGCGCGGGCCATTATCATCGAGCGCCTGAATGCGCAGGATATATTCGTCCGCCGCCAGCAGCTCGTTCATGGCCGCGCGGGTTTCGGCCGTGGCTTCGGCGGGCGGGGCGGCGCTTTGCGCGAATCCGGGAATGGCGGTGCTGGCAAGCAGCAGGGCGAGGGCCGCGCGGGCGCTGTGGTGAGACGTCATGGCGCTGGTTTGCGCCCGCCAGCGTCGCGGCTCAAGGGGCAAAACGCACCACCTGCGGCTAAGGCAATTCACAGACACAAGGTAAACGCCCTTGAAATTGCCCCGCGCCTGACGACATAGCCATTCCGACACCTACGAAGGACACCGCAATCCCATGATCGATCTGTTCGGCAACGCTGGCGAAACTTTTGGCACGCAGGGGCAATTCACCCGCGATCCCGTGACCGGCGCGCTGGTGCCCACCGTGGTCGAGCAGTCGAGCCGGGGCGAACGCGCTTTCGACATCTTCAGCCGCCTGCTGCGCGAACGCATCGTGTTCGTCACCGGGCAGGTCGAAGACACGATGGCCAGCCTGATCGTTGCCCAGCTGTTGTTCCTCGAAAGCGAGAACCCCTCGAAGCCGATCTCGATGTATATCAACTCGCCCGGCGGGGTGGTGACGGCCGGTCTCGCGATCTTCGACACCATGCAATATATCAAGCCGCGCGTGTCGACCGTGTGCATCGGGCAGGCTGCCTCGATGGGCAGCTTCCTGCTGGCCGCGGGCGAGCCGGGAATGCGCATCGCGCTCCCCAATGCGCGAATCATGATCCACCAGCCTTCGGGCGGGGCGCGCGGGATGGCATCGGACATCGAGATCCAGGCGCGCGAGATCCTGCGCATCCGCGCCCGCATGAACGATCTCTACGTCAAGTTCACCGGCCGCAGCCTTGAGGAAATCGAAAAGGCGATGGACCGCGACACCTTCCTCGAAGCCGAGGAAGCCAAGGCCTTCGGTCTGGTCGACAAGGTGTTCGAGAGCCGGCCCGATACCGAAGAGGGCGGGGCTGACCTCGGCTCGGGCGGCGCGCCTGAGTAAGGCTTGCGCCTCGATCTGCGCCGGGGCGGGACAGGCGGGCCTTGGGCCTGACTTTTCCGCCACTACCGGTCGCCTCGCACCATGGTAACACCACGAAATCGCCCGCCATGTGTTGATTCATCTGGCGTGAGCGATACATTTGACGAATCCGCCCACAGCGCGTCCATGCTTTGTCATGCGGATTCGAGGACACAGGAATGACCAAATTGAGCGGATCCGACAGCAAGAGCACTCTCTACTGCAGCTTCTGCGGGAAGTCGCAGCACGAAGTGCGCAAGCTCATCGCTGGCCCCACGGTGTTCATCTGCGATGAATGTGTCGAGCTGTGCAACGACATCATCCGCGAGGAAACCAAGGCCGGGATCGCCGGCAAGAAGGACGGCGAAATCCCCACGCCGCTGGACATCTTCACCCAGCTCAATGACTACGTGATCGGGCAGGACCGCGCCAAGCGCGTGCTCTCGGTCGCGGTGCACAACCACTACAAGCGGCTGAAGCACTCCGGCAAGGCGGGCGACGTCGAACTGGCGAAGTCGAACATCCTGCTGGTCGGCCCGACGGGTTCGGGCAAGACGCTGCTGGCGCAGACGCTGGCGCGCACCTTCGACGTGCCCTTCACCATGGCCGACGCGACCACGCTGACCGAGGCGGGTTACGTGGGCGAGGATGTCGAGAACATCATCCTCAAGCTGCTTCAGGCCTCCGACTACAATGTCGAAAAGGCCCAGCACGGGATCGTCTATATCGACGAGATCGACAAGATCACCCGCAAGGCCGAAAACCCCTCGATCACCCGCGACGTTTCGGGCGAAGGCGTGCAGCAGGCGCTCTTGAAGCTGATGGAAGGCACCACCGCCTCCGTGCCGCCGCAGGGCGGGCGCAAGCATCCGCAGCAGGAATTCCTGCAGGTCGACACGACCAACATCCTGTTCATCTGCGGCGGCGCCTTTGCGGGTCTCGACAAGATCATCGCCGACCGCTTGCAGAAGCGTTCGATCGGCTTCGGCGCGCACGTGGCTGACCCTGACAAGCGCCGGGTGGGCGAGCTGCTCGAAAAGTCCGAGCCGGAGGATCTCCTCAAGTTCGGCCTGATCCCCGAATTCGTCGGTCGCCTGCCGGTGATCGCCACGCTGCACGACCTCGATGTGCCCGCGCTGGTGACGATCCTCAAGGAGCCCAAGAACGCGCTGGTGAAGCAGTACCGCAAGCTGTTCGAGCTTGAGGATGTGGAGCTGACCTTCACCGACGATGCGCTCCAGGCGATTGCCGAGCGTGCGATCAAGCGCAAGACCGGCGCACGCGGGCTTCGTTCGATCGTCGAAGGCCTGCTGCTCGACACGATGTTCGACCTGCCCGACATGGAAGGCGTCACCGAAATCGTGATCGACGCCGATGTGGTCGCGGGCAAGAAGGAACCGATCCGCGTCCACGGCGGCGAAGCGGCTAAAAAGGAAGAAGCGGCGTAAGCGCCGCGCCCCGCTCCGCCCGATCCCGGTGCCAAGGGCCGGGGTTGGGAGGACAGGATGCGTCACTACCTTTTCGTCTGTAGCCAGAACAAGCTGCGCAGCCCGACTGCCGAGCACATCTTCGCCGATGTGCCCGGCATTGCGACGCAATCTGCGGGCACCAACAATGATGCCGAAAATCCGCTGACCGACGAGCTGGTCGAATGGGCCGACTTCATCTTCGTGATGGAGCGCCAGCACCGCAACAAGCTCCAGAAAAAGCACCGCGCTGCCTTGAAGGACAAGCGCGTGGTAGTGCTCGACATCCCCGACGAATACGAGTTCATGGATCCGGCGCTGGTGCGGCTGCTGCGCATAAAGATGCTGCGCTGGCTCCCGGCGCAATAGCTCCCCGGCAAAGCGACAAAACCCCGCCCGGCCCAAGGGGAAGGGCCGGACGGGGTCGGGAGAAGCGCTGCCCCTCGGGTTGGAGGGGATGGGGGAAGAGAGGCAGCGCCAGCCGGGAAAGGCTTAGGCGGGCAGGAACACGCCGTCGGTCACGTGAACCACGCCATTCGAGGTCATGACGTCGGCCTGCGTCACGGCGGTCGCGCCGCCCTTGGCATCGGTGATCACGATCTTGTCGCCCGAAAGGCGCGCGGTCAGCTTTTCGCCCGCGATCGTGGTGATCGTGGCGGTGCCGTTGTGCTTCTTGATCAGCGCGACGAGATCGGCGCTGGTCACCTTGCCCGAAACCGCGTGGTAGGTGAGGATCTTGGTCAGCGTGGCCTTGTTTTCAGGCTTCACCAGCGTGGCGACGGTGCCCGCGGGGAGCTTGGCGAAGGCGGTGTCAGTCGGGGCGAAGACGGTGAAGGGGCCGGGGCTCGACAGGGTGTCGACGAGGCCAGCGGCCTTCACGGCGGCGACCAGCGTGTTGTGGACGCCGGTGCTGACAGCGACGTCGACGATGGTCGGGGCGGCCTTGCCGTGATCGCCATGCTGGTGCGCGACGGCGGGGAGCGCGGCAAAGCCGGTGGCAGTGGCCAGAGCGGCGGCGACGGCGGCGGTCAGGGTGTTCTTGAGGGTCACAGTGGGGATCTCCGTTTCAGGATTGTCACGTCTGCAAGCCCCTCCCGCTTGCATGAGAGGTTACGCAGGCCCGGTGCTGCGGGATGCGAAAAAAATGCTATTGCGGATGAATTGCTGGTTTTGCGCGACGAACCGAAACCGGCCCGCAGGCCCGATCAGACGCGGGTAAAGGCGCCCTTGGCGACCACGGGGCCGGCGTCCTTGCCCTCGGGCTTGCCGCCAATCGGCTCACGGGTCAGCACGAGGCTCGCCCCGTCGCCCAGCTTGGCGGTGACCGCCTGCGGCAGTTCCATGCTGCGCACTTCGCCGGGCTTGACCACGCCCAGCGATTGCAGCGGGGTGCCATCGGCGGGGACGAGCCACAACTCGTGATCGTGGACGCCATCGGGCGTGAGGCCGATCGCGCCGACCACCATGCGTTTGCTTTCGGGGATATAGGTGACGTCGAGGCGCAGCCCGCTATCCCCCACCGGCACCGTGGCGACCATCGGCGCGGCGGCGGCGACCTGGATGGGAGCAGCAGGGGTTTGTTCGATCCGCATTGGCACGATCGCCAGAAATGCCAGCGCCACGGCCGCCGCCATCGAGGAAATCCCCGCCACCCACTGCCAGCGCCGCACCTTCGCCTGAAGTTCGACCACATTCGCGGCAGGCGCGGAAGGCTCTGTCGAAACAGCCGCCTGCGCCGCCGAGACGCGCGCGGCGATGCCGTCCCATACATGATCGCCCGGCTCAGCGCCGGGGATCGCGTCGGAGAGCGGGGCGAACCAGTCGTCCCACCATTCCTTGCGCCAGGCGAAAGCGGGATCGGTCGCATACTTGCCGCGCGCGGCGAGCAGTTCCTCGCCTTCGAGCAGGCCCAGCGCCCATTCGGCGGCGATCATCGGATCGTCGCGGGTCACGCCATCCTCGGGGGTCTGTTCGGGGCCGCTCATGCCGCCTCGCTCGCTTCGAGACAGGCGCGCAGGCGTTGCAGCCCGCGGCGGATCCAGCTCTTCATCGTGCCGAGCGGAACATCCGCCGCCTCGGCGAGCTGGGCATAGGTCTTGCCCTCGAAGAAGGCCGCGCGGATGTGGCCCTGCGTGCGCGCGTCGAGGCCGCCCAGGCACTTGTGGATCTGCGCGGTCTGTTCGGCATCGATCAGCAGCGCATCGGCCAGCGGGCTTTCATCGGGGAGGGGAGCCGCTTCCTCCACCGGCACCGCCCCGCCGCGCACCTTGCCCGTGCGCAGCCGGTCAATCGCGCGGTTGCGCGCGAACGCCGCCAGCCACGCGATCGGGCTCGCGCGGGTCGGGTCATAGCGGTCGGCCCGCTGCCAGAGATTGACATAGACGTCCTGCAAGGCGTCCTCGGCTTCCTTTCGGTCACCCAAGATACGCAAGGTAATCCCGAACAGTTTCACCCGCGTGGCGAGATAGATTTCCTCAAGCGCCGTCTGATCGCCCGCCGCCAGCCGCGCCATGGCATCGCGCAGCGCCTCGCGCGCATCGTCGGAGGAGGGGCGGGGGCGGGCGGCCATCAGCAGCACCCCTGAAGGCTCTGGGCGCAGGGGTTCTCCCCGCTTTCCACCTGAAGGGTCGCATGGCTCACCCCGAAACGGGCCTCGAGGCTGGCGGCGATCTCGCGCAGCAGGCTGTCGGGCGCGGGGCGTCCGGGCATCACGAGATGCGCGGTCAGGGCGACTTCAGTGGTCGACATCGGCCAGACGTGGAGATCGTGGACGGCAGCGACCCCGTCAAAGCTGCCAAGGTGGCGCTTCACTTCGCCAAGGTCGATCGCAGCAGGGGCCGCAAGCAGCCCCATCGCCACGGAATCGCGCGCAAGGCCCCAGGTGCTTGCACCAATCACGCCGAGGATCACAAGGCTCACCAGCGGGTCGATCCACGCAAGGCCGGTCAGCACGATCGCCAGCCCCGCCACGACCACGCCCAGCGAGACCAGCGCATCGGCGACCATGTGGAGATAGGCGCCGCGGATATTGATGTCGGAGTGCCCCCGCGCAAACAGCATGGCCGTCAACGCGTTGATCGCGATCCCGATCCCGGCAACCGCCATCATCGCCCCGCCCTGCGGCTCGGCGGGCTGCATCATGCGCTGCACGGTCTCGAACAGGATCGCCCCGATCGCGACTGCCAGCAGCAGCGCATTGGCGAGGGCTGCAAGGATGGTCGAGCTCTTGTAGCCATAGGTGAAGCGCCCGGAGGCCGGGCGTTTGGCCGCCACCGCCGCGATCCACGCCAGCGCCAGCGCCAGCACGTCCGACAGATTGTGCCCTGCGTCCGCGATCAGCGCCATCGATCCGTAGATCACCCCCGCTGCCGCCTCGACCAGCACGAAACCGAGGTTGAGCGCTATGCCGACGGCAAAGGCGCGGCCGAAATCGGCCGGCGCGTGGTGGTGCCCGCCATGATGGTGACCATGGCCATGCGCATGGACGTGCCCGTGATCATGGTGGTTATGGGCGTGCGCGTGAGCCATTGTCGGGGCTTGTAGCCGCAAGCATCGGCTACGTCACGCGCGACGATGCGCGTGTCAGTTGCACCCGTATCCGCTGCCGCCATTGAAATTGATGTAATAGCCGCTGCGGAAGTTCATCAGCGCGTTGGCATAATCTGCCGGACACCCGCGCGCGTTGAGCTGGCTCCCGGCGCTGTCGATGGCGCTGCAGCCGTTCTGGATGTCATACTGCCCCGGCGCCGATCCGAACGCCCCGGCGCGGATCCAGACCTGGATTTCGCCCTGGGCCTGCTTGAAACTGCGCGTCGCCTTCTCGACCCCTGCATCGACAATCGCGCTGCATTCGCCATCGAGCCGCTCCGCCTCGGCGCGCTGGCGCTCGCGCTCTTCCTGTTCGTAGGCGAGCCGCCCGCGCTCGGCCGCCGCGCGGTCTTCGGCGCGGGTGGCGGTGAAGGTGGCGAAGGGCCCCTGGCCGATGATGTCGGGCCGCAACAGGGCAAAGCGGGACGCGCCCGCATCGCTGCGCAGAGCGTCATCGCAGGCATCGGCCAGCGCCTTGATCTCGTCACGCGACAGGTTGTGGAACATCAGATAGACCCGGTCGGTGAAGACCTCGATCGCCTCGAATTCGATCCCCTCGCCAAAGGCGTAGTAGCTGGCAAGGTAATGCGCCTTGACGTCGCCCGTGTTGAGATCCTGCATCAACCCGGCCGCGCCCTGGCACATCCGCAATTCATGCTCGGTGAACCGCTCGAAATGCCGCGCCCCGCCGCCGCTGTCCTGCGCGGTCGCCGCGCCGACCGATGCTGCCACGGCCGTTGCCGCCAGCAGCGTGGTGATCCCTCGTTTCATGTCTGCCCCCGTTCGCGCGCCCCGGGAAGTCGCGTAAATCCCCCGCGCACCAAGAGCAACGCCCTGTTCGGGAGGGGTCAGTTGTAGACGCAGGCGTCCAGTCCATCGCGCCGGACAATGCCGATGCGCCGCTCGATCCGGTTGCCGTGGCGCGCGAGCCAGCCGCCCGGGCCTTTGACCGCGCGCTTCTTGGGGCTGGGGAGGGCGGCGGCCATGCGGCTTGCCTCGTCCCGGCTCATCCGTGCGGCGGAGTGGCCGAAATAGCGCTGCGACCCAGCCTCCGCGCCATAGGTGCCGATCCCGGTTTCGGCCACGTTCAGATAGACTTCCATGATCCGCCGCTTGCCCCACACGGTCTCGATCCAGAAGGTGAACCAGGCTTCCAGCCCCTTGCGAAAATAGCCCCCGCCCTGCCACAGGAACACGTTCTTGGCGGTCTGCTGGCTGATGCTGGAGCCGCCGCGAATCTTGCCGCCTTCCATGTTGGCGCGCATCGCCTGCTCGATCGCCTCGGTGTCGAAACCCGAATGCTGGCAGAAGCGCTGGTCTTCCGATGCGATCACCGCCGAGACGAGATTGCGGTCGATATTGTCGAGGCTCTCCCAGTCCTTGGTGATGCCGTTGCCGTCGAGCAGCATGGTTGCGGTGACGGGGACGGGGAGCCATTTGAAGGCGAACACCAGCACCAGTGTCAGCCCGAAAAACGCGGCAAATCCCTTGGCGAGATAGCGGAGGATGGTGAAGACCATGGCACGGCTCTAGCGCAGCAAATCCTTGGCGTGAAGCATCGGCGCTTGCGGGGCAGGGCCATGCGCGGTTAGCGTGGTGTCATACTATCAGGGGAGACCACAAATGCGCCTGTTCCACCTCGCCGCCAGCGCCATCGCGCTTGTCGCCGCTGCCCAGCCTGCCCTGGCCGAAGACCCGGCGACCAAGGCCGCGATCGAGGCCGAATATGACAATTACCTCGCCCCGCTGTTCCTCGATTTCCACCAGAACCCGGAACTTTCCTACCTCGAAAACCGCACCGCCGCGAAAATGGCGACCGAGCTGCGCGCGGCGGGCCTGACCGTCACCGAAGGCGTGGGCGGCACCGGGGTGGTCGGCATCCTCAAGAACGGCGATGGCCCGCTGATCCTGCTGCGCGCCGACATGGACGGGCTGCCGGTCGAGGAGAAGACCGGCCTCGCCTATGCCTCCAAGGCGGTGCAGACCGGGCAGGACGGCAAGGAATATCCGGTGATGCACGCCTGCGGGCATGATGTGCACATCACCGCGATGGTCGCCACCGCGCGGCGGCTGGCGGCGATGAAGGGCCAGTGGAAGGGCACGCTGATGTTCATCGTCCAGCCCGCCGAGGAACGCGTCGGCGGGGCCAAGGCGATGATGGCGGACGGGCTTTATGAACGCTTCGGCAAGCCCGACTATGCGCTCGCCTTTCACGTTGCGGCTGATCTTGAGACGGGCAAGGTCTCGGCCTCGGAAGGGATCCAGTATTCCAGCTCGGATTCGATCGACATCATCGTGCCCGGCGTCGGCACCCACGGGGCGGCGCCGCATCTCGGCAAGGACCCGGTCTACATCGCCTCGCAGATCGTGACTGCGCTGCAATCCATTGATTCGCGGGAGATTTCACCGCTGAAGCCGGTGGTGGTGACCGTCGGCAGCTTCCACGCCGGCTCCAAGCACAATATCATCTCTGACGAGGCCAAGCTGCAAGTCACGGTGCGCGCCAATGACGAGGAAACCCGCGCGCAGGTGATCGCTGCGATCGAGCGGATTGCGGTCAATATCGGCAAGGCCAACGGGTTGCCCGACAATCGCCCGGTGGTGGTCAAGGTGCTCGAAGGCACCCCCGTCACCAATAACGACCCCGCGCTCGCCCGGCGGCTCAACGCGGTGATGGCGCGCGAATTGGGCGGCGATGCTTTCGTGCCCTTCGTCCAGCAGAACATGGGCGCGGAGGACTTCACCTATTTCGTCACCGAAGGGCTGGGCGTGCCGGGCTATTACTTCGCGGTCGGCGGCACCACGCCGGAGCGGATGGCAGCGGCCAAGGCCGGCGGGCCGCCGATTGCCGGGCACCACTCCCCGCTGTTCCAGATCGCCCCGCGCGAAAGCGTCATCACCGGCACCCGCGCGATGGTGGCAGCCGTGCTCGATCTGGCGGGGACGAAGAAGAAGCGCTGAGCCATGTTCGGTCAATGTTCCACGTGAAACATTGACAGTCCCGCGATGTGAAAAAAGGGGCGCTGCGAACCATCGCAGCGCCCCTTTTTGTTGGATTTGTGTTGGAAGCGGCTGGGCGGGATGGCGCGACGACCTAGCCCTAGCCCTGACTTTTAGCGTCTATTTTGCAATAGCTTAGGTGATGCCTGCACAATCGGCCACGGCCCTGCAACCGGCTTGGGGCGAAAGGGCGTGATGCGCCGCGTCCAACAGCGGCCAACCCGCGTCACCACCATGCGCAGCGCGCCACGCACGGTCACAAGCTGCGCAAAACCGGTCAAGCGCCGTTACCCCGGCGCTTGACCCGTTCCCAATATTGCGTGAGCCGGAGCGCTTACGCGATCCGTCAGGCGATCCCCGGCAGCAGCCGTTCGCCCGCGATCCGCTGCATTGCCTTTTGCAGCTTTTCGAAAGCGCGCACCTCGATCTGGCGGATGCGTTCGCGGCTGACGTCGTATTCCTGGCTGAGTTCTTCCAGCGTCTGGGGCTTGTCGGTCAACCGGCGTTCGGTGAGGATGTGACGCTCACGCTCGTTGAGGCTGTTCATCGCCTCGCCGAGCATTTCCATGCGCAGCTGCGATTCCTCCGCCTCGGCGACGGTTTCGTCCTGCAGCGGACGGTCATCCGTCAGCCAGTCCTGCCATTCGCCCGAGCCTTCCTCGCCCCCGCGCATCGGGGTGTTGAGCGAGCCGTCGCCGCCCATCATCATCCGGCGGTTCATGTTGACCACTTCCTGCTCGGGCACGCCGAGGTCGGTCGCGATCTTGGTCACATCGTCGGGGTGAAGATCGGTGTCTTCATAGGCATCGAGGTTCTTCTTCATCCGGCGCAGGTTGAAGAACAGCTTCTTCTGCGCGGCGGTGGTGCCCATCTTCACGAGGCTCCACGAACGCAGGATATACTCCTGGATCGAGGCCTTGATCCACCACATCGCGTAGGTCGCGAGGCGGAAGCCGCGATCGGGTTCGAACTTCTTGACGCCCTGCATCAGGCCCACGTTGCCTTCCGAAATGAGGTCGGCGACGGGCAGGCCATAGCCGCGGTACCCCATCGCGATCTTCGCGACGAGCCGCAGGTGGCTGGAGACGAGCTGGGCGGCGGCCTCAGGGTCTTCGTGTTCCTGATAGCGCTTGGCGAGCATATATTCCTGCTCGGCGGTCAGCACCGGGAACTTGCGGATTTCGGCGAGATAGCGGTTGAGGCTCTGCTCACCGCTCAACGCCGGCATCGACGAGGCTTTTGACTTGGTCACTGGATTACCTAACCTTTCTAGCGTCGACCGCTTGGCGAAGACCCCTGATGGGCATCCGTCGCGCTTGGGCCACGGGTTACGGATATACGCGAAAATCGCTCAGATGTATGCGCGTTTCATCGATCAGAACATCTCAGTTGGTCGATCAGTTCCATCATGTCAGATGGGAGATCGCTCCGAAATTGCACGGTTTCCCCGGTGATGGGGTGCTGGAAGCCCAGCTCGGCCGCATGGAGCGCCTGCCGCGAAAAGCCGAGTCGTTCGAGCAGGGGGCGCAGGGATTTGGGTGTGCGGCCATAGGCAGGGTCTCCCAATAAAGGATGGCCGATTGACGCACAGTGAACGCGCACCTGGTGGGTGCGACCGGTTTCCAGCCGGCACTCGATCACGGCGGCATCGTCCAGCCGTTCGAGGGTCTTGTAATGGGTGATCGCCGTTTTGCCGCGCGAGGAATTGTTGGGCAGCACCGTCATTTTCTTTCGGTCCGCGTCCGACCGGCCGACGCGCGCGTCGATGGTGCCCTCGGGCGGGCTGGGGTGTCCGGCGGTGACCGCGATGTAGCGGCGGTGGACGGTGTGCGCGGCGAACTGCACCGCCAGCCCCTCATGCGCGGCATCGGACTTGGCGACGACGAGCAGGCCCGAGGTGTCCTTGTCGATCCGGTGGACGATCCCGGGCCGCGCGACCCCGTTGATACCCGACAGGTTGCCCCGGCAGTGGTGCAGCAGGGCGTTGACCAGCGTGCCGGTGATGTTGCCCACCGCCGGGTGGACGACCATGCCCGCAGGCTTGTCGACCACGATCAGATGCGCGTCCTCGTAGGCGATGGTGAGCGCGATGTCCTCTGGCTGGGCTGCGGCGGGCATGGCGGCGGCCAGGATGATGCGGAACGCGGTACCGCCCGCAACCTTCATCGAGGCGGAGGTGGCAGTCTTGCCCGCGACATCGACGCGGCCCTCGTCGATCAGATTCTGAACACGCGCGCGCGACAGGCCGGTGGCTTCGGCCAGCGCCTTGTCGAGACGGGCGGGGGCTTCGATGGTGCCGGTGATGATTTCGCTGTCGGCCATGCTATGGCCATGCGGGATGGAACTCGCTGTGACAAGCCAAGCGCTCGCCGCCATGCGCGCCCATGCCGCCGCTGCCCATCCGCAGGAGGCGTGCGGCATCCTGCTGGGGGAGGGCGAGCGGATAACCGAGGCGCGCGCCGCCCGCAATGTCCACCCCGCGCCCCGCACCCATTTCGAGATCGACCCGCAAGCATTGATCGACGCGCACCGCGCCGCGCGGGGTGGGGGCGTGCAGGTTATCGGCTATTACCACTCGCATCCCCGCGGCCCGGCAGAACCCTCCGCCACCGACCGCGCCTGCGCCGCCGGAGACGGCAAGGTCTGGGCCATCATCAGTCAGGACGACACAAGGTTCTGGCAGGACGGCAAACAAGGGTTTGTCGCACTTCCCTTATGCCGGATCGATGGTTAGAGCAGCGAGCATGATTTCCCAGACCGATCTCGCCGCGATGCTGTGCTCGCGCCTGTGCCATGATATGCTCTCGCCGGTCGGCGCGCTCGCCAACGGGCTGGAGCTGCTGGCCGACGAACAAGACCCGCAGATGCGCGCGCGCTGCATGGAGCTGCTCGAACAGTCCGCCCGCATCAGCACCGACAAGCTGAAGTTCTTCCGCCTCGCCTTCGGGGCCGCGGGCGGTTTTGGCGAGGCGATCCCGGTCGACGAGGCGCGCAGCGTGATCGACGCGCTGGCGGGCGATGCCAAGCGGGTCGAGGTCAATTGGGCGATTGCCGAACCGAGCCTGCCCAAGCCCGCGGTCAAGGTGCTGCTCAACCTTGCGCAGATCGCGCTGGACGCGCTGGTGCGCGGCGGGACGCTCGACATCGGGGCGGAACGGCGTGACGGGGCGGTGGAGATTGTCGCGCGCGCCCGCGGTGACCGGATCGCCTTCGACGAGACCATCGGCCGCGCGCTGCAGGGCGATCTCGACGAGGCCGAGATCACCAGCCGCACGGCTGCTGCCCACATGATCGCGGTGCTCGCCGAGGAGATGGAGGGCGGGCTCCAGTACAAGCTGGGTGACGGGGCGCTGGTCTTGGGCGCGGTGCTGCCCGAGCCCGAAGGCATGATCGGCTAGGGCCGCGCGCGTGTCGGGGGGCGATGAACTCATTCACCGCGAACTCCCCTCGCCCAATCATGGCGAGCGCACCGCGCCCGTCTCGATGGTGGTGATCCACTATACCGAGATGAAGCCGGTCGAGACGGCGCTCGCGCGGATGTGCGATCCTGCCGCCAGCGTCAGCGCGCATTACTGCATCACCGAGGAAGGCGAGGTGATCCGTCTCGTGCCCGAAGACCGCCGCGCCTGGCACGCGGGCGCAAGCTATTGGCGCGGGATACCTGACGTCAATTCGGCGAGCATCGGGATCGAATTGGATCATCCCGGCCACGCCCCCGAAAACGGCGGCTATCGCGGCTTTGCCGAAGCGCAGATCGACGCGCTGATCCCGCTGCTGGCGCGGATCGTCAGGCAGTATGACATCCCGCGCGCCAATGTGGTCGGCCATTCCGATGTCGCGCCGATGCGCAAGGTCGATCCGGGCGAGCTCTTCCCGTGGGATCGCCTCGCGCAGCACAAGCTGTGCCTGCCCAAGCCCGAATGCCTTGCGGCGGGCAATCCGTTCCACAATTGGGGCAGCTTCTTCCTCGCGCTGGAACGCTTCGGTTACGACATCACCGATCAGGCCAAGGCGGTCGAGGCCTTCGAGCGTCGCTGGCGGCCCGAGCGGATCACCGGCGTCCCCGATGGCGAGGTGGCCGCGATCCTGTGGCAGCTGCTCCTCGACCGCGATCAGGGGCGGACGCGGTAAGCATCGCGCTGAAAAGTGGGAACCGGTTTTCAGCTTCAGCGATGCGACCACAAAGGACGCTAGTTTTGCTATTCTCGGCGCTTGCCCCTATAGGCCGCCCGGTCAGGGGGCCTGAGGCAGCCGCGTGCTTTCGGGCGCGAGGAAAGTCCGGGCTCCACGAAACAAGGGTGGCGGGTAACGCCCGCCGGCGCTTCCGCATGGGGCGCAAGGGAAAGTGCCACAGAGAGCAAACCGCCGATGGCGACCCGAAAGGGCGCACAGGCAAGGGTGAAAGGGTGCGGTAAAAGCGCACCGGGGGGCTGGCAACAGCAACCGCATGGCAAACCCCACCCGGAGCAAGGCCGAATAGGGGCCGCGCGCCCATCGCCAGATGGGTAGGGGTGTTTCGCCCTGAGCGGCCCGGGTTGGCTGCTAGAGCCGTCGAGCAATCGCCGGCCCAGATGAATGGCTGCCACCTGAGGCCCGTCCCGCAAGGGATACCGCCTCGGGAGACAGAACCCGGCTTATGATGGCCCCCTGATATGATGTATGTGTTGCGCTCGCCCCTCCGGGCGAGCGTCCTCGGTGCTGTTTCGATCCCTGCGGGATCGAGCACCTGCGGCTCGCGCGCGTGCGCTCGCGGCCCGTGCCGGGCCGGATCATTGCGATATTGACACCTTCCATACCCCGCCCCGGGCTTGACCCGTCGCCCCGCTGGCTCCCCCGCTAACAAGGGGTTGGTGCGCGTTGCCCCATCGCGTAACCTCGCGCACGGGAGGAACCGCCGCCAATGCTGACACTCGCCGCCCTCGTCGCCGCTGCCCTTGGTCTTGCCGCGCAGGAGCCGCCCGCGCCGCTTGGCGAGGCTGATTTCGACCGGCTCGATGATTGCGCCGCCGATTACGAAAGCCGCGCCGAGGAACGCGCAGGCTGGTCGATCATCGACGCGCGCGCCATGACCTCGCCCGTCGCGATCCATGCCGCGCTGCTGCGCGCTCTGCCTGAGGGCAAGCGGATCGTGATCCTTGGTGGTGAGTTTCCCAAGGCGGATATGCGGGTTGTCGCCGACGGGCTGGCAAATGCCTGCCTCGTCGACATGAACCTCGAAGGCAGCAATTGGGAGGCAACCCAGATCCCGCAGCTGCAACTGGTGCGCACATCCTTGCGCGAGGCCAAACTCGCCCGCGCGCGCTGGCCGGGGCTGCGCACCCGCGGCGTGGATATCGAAGGGGCGGATTTCTCCCGCGCCGATCTGTCGGGGATGCGCTTCGTATCGGCCTATCAGGGCGCGGGGTTCGGCAGCACCAGCTTTGCCGGGGCCAACCTCAGGGACGCAAGCTTTGCCTGCGGGATCACGGTCGACGAATGGTGCATCAACGCCACCCCCGACCTGACCGGGGCCGACCTCACCGGCGCCGATCTCAGCGGGCTGGGGCTGTGGGATGCGGCGATGCACGAGGGCGCGGTGATCGACAACACCACCATCGCCCCGCGTTCCCTGCCGCGACTGGGCGGCGCGCGCATCATCGGCCCGGTGCGACTGGCGAACTATTTCACCCCCACCTACGAAAGCGAGGATGAGGGCGAGGGCGGGGGCGAGCGCCTGCGGGTCGACATCACCCCTGATGAAGCCCGCAGCCTGATCGCCGCGAGCCTTTCGGTCGTCAGCCCGCCCGACCGCCCCAGCTTCGATTGCGCCAAGGCCGGAACGCCCGTCGAAAAACTGATCTGCGGGCAATTTGCCGAGTATCTGCGCAGCCTCGACCGTGATCTGGCCGAGGTGTGGGGCGAGGTGCGCGCTGCCGGCAAGGGCGATCTCGCCGCCCAGCGCCGCTGGCTTGCGGCAAGGGGGCAGTGCAAGGACGAGACCTGCCTTGTCGACCGCTACGAGGCCCGGCTGGCCCAGCTGCGCGGGCTGCTTGGCCCCGGTATCACCCTCAAGCCGGGGGAAACAGTCAGCTACCACACCGATCTCCTGCCCCTGCCCGATGCGGCGCGGCATGGCGACCTGTATGCGCGCATCATCCCGGTGTTGATCGATGGCAGCTACCAGCGGGTGACGCTGACCGGCGGCAAGGACGGCACCATCGACGCGGTGGGCGATGCCATCGGCGGCAATGCCCACATGTGCGACCTCAACGCGCTGGGGCTGCGGTTCGACCCGGCGAGCGGGTGGTGGAGCCTGCGCGGGACGGAGGGTGCGATGCTGCCGCTGCTGCGCCTTGATGGCCGCCGCATCCATTTCCGTTACAGCGGGAACCTTGGCGACACGCCCGAGGAAGTGGGCGATGTCATCAGCTGCGGCGCGCGGGCCGCCTTCGATAGCGGGATCGACCTATCGCCGCGCCCCGACTGACGGTTCAGTGCGGCCGGTCGCCGTGGAACACCGCCAGCGGCTCGCCGTCGCCACTGCGCGCCTGAAGGATGCGCCGCTGATCGCCTTCGAGCACCAGCGCCGTCAGCACGCCTGACCGGAACGCGCCGGTATCAATCCCGATCCGGTTGCCGCAATCCATCACGTGGTCGAAGATCGTATGACCGTGGACGACCACCTTTTCGAGCGGGCCTTCGTGGCTGAGAAAGCGGTCGCGGATCCACAGCAGGTCGCTGCGCTTCTGCTCGCCGAGCGGGCGCGTGGGATCGACCCCGGCGTGAACGAAGACATAGTCGCCCGCGCGGATCATCGTCTCGAAGCTGGCGATGTAATCGCGCACATCCTGCGGGACGACCTGCGGCAGGCGCTCGAAGATTTCCTCCAGCGTCAGATCCCACAACTGGCGCGAGGAGAAGCCATAGCTCAGCACCGTCTCGCGCCCGCCATGCTTGAGGAAGTGGCGCAAGGCTTCGGGCTTTTCGAAGGCGGCGAGGAACATTTCCTCGTGGTTGCCCGCCAGCACCCGGACATTGCGCGACTGCTGCCACACCCGCGTGCGTTCGACCACGCCCGCGCTGTCGGGGCCGCGGTCAACCAGATCGCCCAGCACGATGATGCGGTGTTCGATCCCCGGAGCGGCGGCGATTTCGCCCTCGATCGCGGCAATCAGCGCCTCATAGAGGTCAAGCCGGCCATGAATGTCGCCGATTGCATAGTAACGGGTGCCGCTTGGCACGCTCGGCATGATTGCCGGGGGAGGGGGAGCAAACAGTTCGCGCAATCGCTGAAGCATGAGCTTTTCAAATTTCCGGTTGTGCGACCCTGACGAAGGGCGAGGCGGCGGATTGCTGTTATGTCGCGCGCCCGGACAAGCTCGGAGCGCATACGCCCCTCAACGCAAGGCTGCAACAAACCCTCCGCTCCTATCGACCAATGGTGCGAAATTGTCGCCCAGTGGCCCGGTAGAGTCCCTTGGCCCGCCCGCGTCAGTCGAGCGTGAAGCTCACGGTCGTGACCACGCGCACCTTCTTGTAGGGGCTGTCGGCGCTGCCCCAGCCGCCCGCTTCGCCGTCACGCGCCTCGATCTCGAAATAGCCCTGGGTTGCGTCCCTGATCTTGCCGACGCCCGATCCGGAATCCTTGGCGAATTGTTCGGCGGCCGCGCGCGCGTCCTTGGTGGCTTCGGCGACCATTTCCGGCTTGATCGCGTTGAGCTTGGTGAAGGTATAGGCCATGCCCGAGCCCTCCTCCAGAAACACCCCGCGCCCGACCAGATCGAACTGCCGCGCGACCGCCTTCTGCGCGCGGGTGATGTCTTCGGTGCGCAGGGCAAGCCGCTGGCGCACCGTGTAGGTGGTCACGCCTTCATTGGTGAAGCTGGTGACATTGGCGCCGGTCGGCTGGAGCGCGTCTGCGGGAAAGCCCAGATCCTTGAAGAAGGCCTCGATCGCGGCGGTATCGGCACGCACCTTGCCCTGCGCTTCGGCAAGGCTGGTGGAGGATGCGGAATAGCTGATCGTCCAGGTCGCAAGGTCGGCGGTGACGTTGCGTTCGGCAAGGCCGCGCACGGTGACCGCGCGCTCGGCATCCTTGGCGCGCAGCAGCCCGTCGCCCAGCAGATACCCGCCTGCGATCATGCCGATCGACAGGATCGCTGCCGTGCCGAACCAGCGCAGCGCAGCCGGCTCGCGCAGAACACCGTTCGCCGAATTCGCCGGTTGCACATCATCGCCGCTCATACCATGTTCCCCGTGAAAGAGTTGATGCGATGAGTTGTGCATCATCGTCGATGAACCGTTTTTGAATGGAATGTGCCATGGTGAAATATCTTCACTCGATGATCCGCGTCGCTGACCCCGCCGCCACGGTCGCGTTTTTCGAACTGATCGGCCTCAGGGAAGTGCGCCGCTTCGACAGCGAACAGGGCCGCTTTACCCTGATCTTCCTCGCCGCGCCGGGACAGGAAGGGCTGGCCGAGGTCGAACTGACCTACAACTGGCCGCCCGAAGACGGCGCCCCGGCGGAGGAATATACCGGCGGGCGCAATTTCGGGCACCTCGCCTACCGGGTCGAGAACATCTACGAGACCTGCCAGCGCCTCGTCGATGCCGGTCACACCCTGCACCGTCCCCCGCGCGATGGACACATGGCCTTCGTCAAATC
Organism: Erythrobacter sp. BLCC-B19; assembly: GCF_028621955.1. Taxonomy (NCBI): domain Bacteria; kingdom Pseudomonadati; phylum Pseudomonadota; class Alphaproteobacteria; order Sphingomonadales; family Erythrobacteraceae; genus Erythrobacter; species Erythrobacter sp. BLCC-B19. The sequence goes on along the minus strand of NZ_CP117516.1, from coordinate 489,684 downwards.
GCCCGACGGCATTTCGATCGAATTGCTCCAGGAAGGCTATCTCGAGCCGGCCGAGCCGTGGGTGAGCTTGCCCAATATCGGTAGCTGGTAAGCAACCTTCTTTTCGGAGCGGGTGAAATAAACCCGATCTAAACCATTAAAAATTGGGCGACAGTTGCACGGCTTGGTTATGTAATGTAATTTACAGGCGTTTTTGGGGAAGGGGGTCGCCTTGTCCATGTTTGCGCCTGAGCTGTGGCGGGGTCTTGTCCTGCTACAGCACGAATTGCTGCTGTTTGCCGGCGTCTTCTTTCTGATCGGCGCGCTGGACGATCTGGCAGTCGATGGAATCTGGCTGTGGCTCAAGGTCAGTGGGCGGGCGCGCACCGCGCGGCGTGGCCGCGAAGCCTTGCGCGCGCGGCCGCTGTCGGGGCCGGTCGCGGTGCTGATCCCGGCCTGGCGGGAAGCGGCGGTGATCGGGCAGACACTGCGCCACCTGCTCGACACCTGGCCGCACGCCACCCTGCGCCTCTATATCGGCTGCTATCGCAATGACCCTGCGACCCTCGGGGCGGCGATTGCCGCGGCCCGCGGCGATCCTCGGCTGCGGCTGGTGATCCTCGACCGTGACGGGCCGACCACCAAGGCCGACTGCCTCAACCGGCTGCACGCAGCCCTGCTGCTGGATGAAGCGCGCAGCGGGCGGCGCTTTGCCACGGTGGTGTTCCACGATGCCGAGGACATGGTCGATCCGGCGGCGCTCGGCCTGCTGGACGAATGCATCGCGGGCGGGGCGGATTTCGTGCAGCTGCCGGTCGAGCCGCTGGTGCCGCATCACCGCGACTTTGCCGCGCGGCATATCGGCGCGCATTATTGCGAGGAATTTGCCGAGGCGCATGGCAAGGCGATGGTGGTGCGTGATGCGCTGGGGGCGGGGCTGCCGGGCGCGGGCGTGGGCTGCGCGGTATCGCGCCGGGCGCTCGACTGGCTGGTGCGGCGCGAGGGGGATGGCGGAGCGGCGGGCTTGCCGTTCGCCAGCGATTCGCTGACCGAGGATTACGAGCTTGGCCTCGCCGTCGCGGCCGCGGGCGGGCGCTGCCGGTTCGTGCGCGCGCGGGGCGAGGATGGCCGCCTGATCGCCACCCGCGCCTTCTTTCCCCACGCCTTCGACGCGGTGGTGCGCCAGAAGGCGCGCTGGGTGCTCGGGATTTCGCTGCTGGGCTGGGACAGGGTGGGCTGGTCGGGCGGGATCACGGAATTCTGGATGCGCGCGCGCGACCGGCGCGGGCCGCTCACGGCGCTGGTCCTGCTGGTGGGCTATGTGCTGGTGCTGCTGACGGGCGTGATGGGTGTGATGGTGGTCACCGGCCTGTCCGAACCTGTGCCACTGAGCCCGGTGCTGCGCGCGGTGCTCTATGCCAACGCGGTCGCCTTCGGCTGGCGGATCGTCTGGCGTTTTGCCTTCACCGCGCGCGAGCATGGCGTGGCAGAAGGCCTGTTCGCGGTGCTGCGCCTGCCGCTGGCCAATGTCATCGCGATCATCGCCGGGCGGCGCGCGGTGTTTGCCTATGCGCGCACGCTGGCGGGGCGGTCTGCCGTGTGGGACAAGACCGACCATGACACGCATCCCGCAGAGCTCGGCGCGCGCCTGAGGGGGCAACTCGCGCTTGCCGGAGCGCAGCGCCCGTGACCATCGCCGCGCATCGGATCTCGGAGCGCAGCAGGCGGCGGGGCGGGCCGCTGGTGATGCTGGTGCTGCTGCTCGCCGGATGGAGCACGGCGCGGGCGGTGTGGTGGGAAAGCCCCTTTGCCCCGATGGCGAACGCGCTCGACCTGCAGCGCGCGGCGCTGGCCGAGGTGACGCGCGCGGCCCCTCAGCCCGCCTCGTTCGTTCCGGCGACCCTGCCCCTGGCGCGCGCCGCCGGGCCGCATGGCGCGCCCGCCCGCGCCGCAAGCGATCCACGCCTTTCGGCGGCGCGCCGGATGCTGCAACGCGCCGCGCTGCACGATCCCTTGCTGGGGGGAACGCCTGCAACCGGTCTGGCAAGCGCCGCGCCGGATCCGCCGGTTGCGACCCCGCGCGAGGTGCCGCCCCCATTCCTGCCGCCTCTCCCCGCCGCGCGGCAGGCTCCGGCCGGGCGCTGGACCTTCGATGCCTGGGCCTTCTGGCGACAGGGATCGAATGCCGCGCCGGTCTCGCAAGGGCGCGTGCCGATCTATGGGGCAAGTCAGGTGGGCGGCGTGCTGCAATATCGCATCGCCCCCGAGGCAGTGATCGACCCGCGGCTCTATGCCCGCGCCTACCGGGCGATGGTGCGGCAGGGTGAGAACGAACTGGCGCTGGGCGCGTCGCTGCGCCCCTTCGGACGCGTCCCGCTGCGCGCCGCGGCGGAGGTGCGCTACACCGATGCGGCCTTCAGCAACCAGTGGCGTCCGGCCGCCTATGTGGTCACGGAAATCGCCCCGGTCGCGCTTCCCTATGAAGCGCAGCTTGAGGCCTATGGTCAGGCGGGCTGGGTCGGGGGGACGCAGCCCACGGCCTTTGCCGACGGGCAGGCGAGCATCACCCGCGAGCTGCCGCCGGTCGCGCGCCTTACGGGGGATGCGGCGCGGCTGAGCCTTGGTGCGGGCATATGGGGGGGCGCGCAGAAGGATGCGCAGCGCATCGACATCGGGCCGACCTTGCGGCTCGATGTCACGCTCGGCGAGGTGCCCGCGCGCATCAGTATCGACTGGCGCCAGCAGGTCGCAGGCGATGCAGCGCCGCGTTCCGGAGTGGCGGTGACGCTGGCAACCGGGTTTTAGCGCAGCCCCGCGGCGAAGGGCAGAGGACAAGGCTCCCAAAAAACCCCGAGGATACGGGCCTCGCCTGCCTTTCATCCCCCCGCCGCCTCGGCTAGCCTGCGCGTCATGGACGTCTACCTGCCCATCGCGAATCTTTCGGTCAACGGGCTGTTTATCGTGCTGCTGGGCGGGCTGACCGGCATTCTGTCGGGCCTGTTCGGAGTCGGCGGCGGTTTCCTGACGACGCCGCTTTTGATCTTCTACGGCATCCCGCCGACGGTCGCTGCGGCTTCTGCCGCGACGCAGGTGACAGGGGCGAGCGTTTCGGGCGTGCTGGCCCATTCGCGCCGCAAGGGCGTGGACTATCGCATGGGCGCGGTGATGGTCGGCGGCGGGATTGTCGGCGCGCTGATCGGCGGCGCCTTGTTCAGCGTGCTGCAAACGCTCGGCCAGATCGATATCGTCATCAATATTCTCTACGTGCTGATGCTCGGCTCGATCGGGACGCTGATGATGCGCGAGGCGGTGAGCACCCTGCGCCCGGGCCTGCTGGGCAAGGGGCCGCAGGTGCGGAAGCGCCGCCACCACCCGCTGGTCGCGAGCCTGCCCTACCGTTGGCGGTTCTACGCCTCGGGCCTCTACATCTCGCCGCTCGCCCCGGCGATCCTCGGGATGCTGGTCGGCATCCTCACCATGCTGATGGGGGTGGGCGGCGGGTTCCTGCTGGTGCCCGCGATGCTCTATATCCTCGGGATGAGCGGCAATGTCGTGGTCGGCACATCGCTGTTCCAGATCCTGTTCGTGACGATGGTCACCACCATGACCCATGCGCTGACGACCAAGGCGGTCGATCTGGTGCTCGCCGCGCTGCTGCTGCTGGGATCGGTGCTGGGCGCGCAGTTCGGGACGCAGATCGCCTTGAAGGCGCGGCCCGAATATCTCCGCCTTGCGCTGGCCGCGCTGGTGCTGCTGATCGCGCTGCGGATGCTCTACGGCCTCGGGGTGCAGCCGGACGAGATCTACACCGTGGTGCCGCTGTGATGGCCGCTGCGTGAAGCGGATCGCGCTCCTCCTCCTGCTGGGATGGCTCGCCGTGTCCGCGCCGCCAGCTTTGGCGCAGCGCGAGCCGGTGCTGGTGCCCGCCGTCAGCCAGTCGCGGATCGAGGTGCGGCAGGGTTTCACCGGCGCGCGGCTGCTGCTCTACGGCGCGGTGATCGACCCCGCCGGAGCGGGCGCGAACGCCGAGGATTACGACATCGTCGTGGTGCTGAAGGGGCCGACGGAGGCGATCCGTATCCGCGAGAAGGAACGCATCATCGGCATCTGGGCCAATGCCGGGTCGAGCGATTTCCGCTCCGCCCCTGCCTTTTTCGCCGTCGCGTCTTCGCGCCCGATCAAGGAGATCGTCGATGAGCGCACCGCCGCGATCTACGAACTCGGCACCGATTTCATCCAGCTGTCCCCTTCCGGCCAGATCGAGCCGGAGGAGCAGGCCCGGTTTGCCCATGGTCTGGTCGAACTGCGCCGGCGGCAGGGCTTGTTCAAGGAGAGCCCGGGCGGGGTGAAGATCAGCGAAAAGGTGCTCTATCAGGCGCGCATCGATCTGCCCTCCAACGTCACCACCGGGCGCTACACCGCCGAAACCTTCGCCATCGCGCGCGGCCGGGTGCTGGCGAGCGCGACCGCGCGGATCGAGGTGGTCAAGGCCGGGCTCGAAGGGCAGGTGGTGACCGCCGCCCAGCGCTGGTCGTTTTTCTATGGCCTTGGCGCCATTGCGCTTTCGCTGGCGATGGGGTGGCTCGCCGGACGCCTGTTCGCCCGCAACTGACAGGCAACTGAGCCGGACGCGTTGACCCGTTCTTAACCTCATTGGCCGTAATCCTTGCCGGGTTTCGACGCTGCGCAGGGAAAGGCGCCAATGACCGATCACGCAAGGCAGGATTTCGAGCGCTTCACCGGCCCCAATCCGGTCGGCGAGGAAGAGCACGCCCCGGCCAATGCCCGCAGCGGGCATGACAATGCGCGCCTGCCGATCGGGGTGGTGCTGGAGATCTCCGGTTCGGGCTCGCAGATCGCGCTCGATTTGCAGCGCATCAATGAATGTATGAAGGATCCCGATGCCTCGGTCGCGATGGCCGGGCAGGTCGGCAGCCAGATCAAGATCCGCGTGGGCGATGCCTGGCTGCTCGCCAACGTGCGCGACCAGCGCAAGGATCGCCGCACCGAAGGCGGGATCATCGCCCATATCGACTTCCTCGGCGAAGGCGGCGAGGAAAAGCTGACCGGGAACATCCACGGTTTCAAGCGCGGGGTCACCCGTTACCCCATTCCCGGCGCGATGATCTATCCCTGCACCACGCGCGACCTTGAACAGATCTACGCCAGCGACGGGCGCGCCAGCATCACCATCGGCAAGGTGTTCCCGACCAAGGACATCCGTGCGGGGCTCTATATCGACGCCATGCTTGGCAAGCACTTCGCGCTGCTCGGATCGACCGGTACCGGCAAGTCGACCAGCGCCGCGCTGATCCTGCACCGCATCTGCGAGGCCGCGCCCAAGGGTCACATCGTGATGATCGACCCCCATGGCGAATATTCGGCCGCATTCCGCACCACGGGGCAGATCCTCGACGTCTCGAACCTCCAGATGCCCTACTGGCTGATGAACTTCGAGGAACATTGCGAAGTGCTGCTGTCGAGCAGCGGCAATGACCGCCAGACCGACAGCGACATTCTCGCCAAGGTGCTGCTCGCCGCACGCTCGAAAAGCCGGTTGGCGCAGACCATGGGCAAGATCACGGTGGACAGCCCGATCCCCTATCTGCTGTCCGATTTCAGCAATATCCTGCAGGACGAAATGGGCCGCCTCGACAAGGCAACCTCGTCGGCGCCCTATATGCGGATCAAGCAGAAGCTCGATGAGCTGAAGGCCGATCCGCGTTACCAGTTCATGTTTTCCGGGATGCTGGTGGGCGACACGATGGTGGAGTTCATCGCCAAGATCTTCCGGATGCCCGGCTATGGCAAGCCGATCTCGATCATCGACGTCTCGGGCGTGCCCTCGGACATCACCTCGACGGTGGTCGCGGTGCTTTCGCGCCTGGTGTTCGACTTTGCCATCTGGGGCCGCGAGGAAAAGACCCGGCCCGTGCTGCTGGTGTGCGAGGAAGCGCACCGCTACGTCCCCAACGAGAAGAACGCCGATGGCTCGTCGGTCGGCAAGATCTTGAGCCGCATCGCAAAGGAAGGGCGCAAATACGGCATTTCGCTGGGCCTCATCACCCAGCGTCCCTCAGACCTTGCCGAAGGCGTGCTGTCGCAGTGCGGCACGATCATTTCGATGCGCCTCAACAACGACCGCGACCAGGCCTTCGTGCGCGCGGCGATGCCCGAAGGCGCGCGCGGGTTCCTCGATTCGATCCCGGCGCTGCGCAACCGCGAATGCATCATTTGCGGCGAAGGCGTGGCGATCCCGATCCGCGTCAGCTTCGATGCGCTGGAAGAACACAAGCGCCCGGCCTCCGAAGACCCGAGCTTCGTCGAATTGTGGAGCAAGGACGGCGGCGAGGAAGAATTGGTCGACCGCGTGGTGATGCGCTGGAGATCGCAAGGGTAAGTTCCCACCCCTAACCCCTCCCGCAAGCGGGAGGGGGACTGGGTGGCGCTGATCCTCCCCTCCCGCTTGCGGGAGGGGTCGGGGGTGGGCCTGTCAGGTGCCTCGCGTATCGCCATACAAATGAATATGCATCCGGTCGCTCATGCGGAAGCCGTGCTTCAGGCACAGGTCCGATAGCCACGCCTGCCGCGCCCGCAGCGTTTCGCTGTCCGTCCCCTCGGCCATCAGGAACACGCGTTCGGGCCGGAAGCGGTAGCGGGCGTGGAGGGCGAGCACCTCGTCCACATCTGCCGGCGCGGCGATCACGAACTTGAGGAAGGCGCGCGGCTCGCTCGCCCATGCGTCGAGCCTTTCGGGGATCAGCGCCAGATCGGCGGGGTTGCCGCTGTGCGAGAGCTTGGGGCTGACATTGTACTGATCGACCCGCACATCGAGCCGGGCGGGCGGGGCGACCGTGCCGTTGGTTTCGATCTCCACCGCGATATCGGGCAAGTGCGCCAGCATTTCGGCCAAGGCGCCTGCCTGAAGCAGCGGCTCGCCCCCGGTGATGACAAGGCGTGTCTGGCCCAGCGCCGCGATCCGCTCCGCCGTTTCTACGGGCGAGAGCGTCACCTGATTGGCCTTGCGGTCATAGGCCACGCCATCGCGGTGCGGCCGGTTATCGCCCTCGAAACGCCAAGTATAGGCCGTGTCGCACCAAGTGCAGGCAAGGTTGCAGCGCGACAGCCGCACAAAGGCGACCGGGACGCCCATGCTCGGCCCTTCACCCTGAAGCGAGGCGAAAATCTCCGGCCCGCCGGTGTCGTCGGTGGCAAGGGCGAGGTTCATTGGCCGGCCTGCAATAAGCGTGACAAAGGTGACACGGTGTCACCTTCCCAACAGGCTTGAAACCTGTTGAAAATCAGATTCTTGGTCAAGAAATTGCGAAGCGGACGGACAAAATCTGTGCGCGCGGAAAGAGGGATGAAGCGACAAGACATATCCGGCCTATGCCACGATTTGCCGGCGTAGGAAATTTGCACGGCCCATGGATCTGGCGACGGCGGCGCAGGAGGGCTTTCTGCCGAAAGCTGCCGTTCGGGAAACGACCTCGAAGTGGTCATTGCTCTCCGCCTTCCCGGGCTTGACCCGGGACCCCGCTTTTTTGCACGCCGACCGGGAAAAAGGCAGCGGGGCCCCGGATCAAGTCCGGGGAGACGACGAGGGTGGGCGGCAGCCAACCACCCATCTGCCGTCACGGCGCTACCGCCCGGCCTGTCCTGAAAGCGGACGTTGGGCCGGGCGATGGCTTGGATTGCGCGTAAAGCTACCCCAGCCGCGCCAGTGCTGCCGTCAGCCTTTCGACCTCGCCCTTGTGATGGGCGAGATCGGCGCGGGCCTTCTCGACGGCTTCGGGCTTGGCCTTCTCGGCGAAGGCGGGGTTGGACAGGCGGCCTTCGAGGCTCTTGGCTTCCTTGGTGCTGGTCGCCAGCGCCTTTTCGAGCCGCGCCTTCTCCGCCGCGATGTCGACGATCCCTTCCAAGGGAATCACGAAAACATCCTCGCCCGCGGTCACCTGCATCGCGGGGCCAGCGGGTGCTTCGCCTAGGTGCACGGGGGTGAGGCGCGCGAGGCGCTCGATGGCCGCTGACGAGCGCTCGATGGTGCGTGCCGCCACATCGGAAGGTGCCGCCAGCCACGCCGCCAGCTTCGCACCCGGGGCGATGCCGAGTTCGTTCTTGGCGCTGCGGGTGCTGGTGGTGAGGTCGATCACCCAGTCGATCGCGTCGGTCGCTTCCTTGCTCACCTCAGCTTCCGGCTTGGGCCACTGCGCCACGATCAGCTCGTAATCGCGCGCGCCCAGCTTGTGCCACAGCTCTTCGGTGATGAAGGGCATGAAGGGGTGGAGCATGACGAGGATCTGGTCGAGTGCCCACCCGGCGACCGCACGGGTTTCCACCGCCGGCGGGCTGTCGGCGTCACCCGCGAAGACCGGCTTGATCAGCTCCAGATACCAGTCGCAGAACTTGCTCCACGTGAACTGGTAGATCGCATTGGCCGCCGCGTCGAAGCGCAGGTCGGCCATCGCCTTTTCGATCTCGGCAACGCAGGCCGCGACTTCGCCGATGATCCACTGGTTGGCGGCGAGACGGGCCGTGGGAGCCTTGACCGTGTCGGACGCACCGATCCCGTTCGACTGGCAGAAGCGCGCCGCGTTCCACAGCTTGGTGGCAAAGTTGCGGTAACCCTCGACCCGCTTTTCATCCATCTTGATGTCGCGGCCCTGGCTCTCCATTGCCGCCATGAAGAAGCGCAGCGCATCGGCCCCGTATTGGTCGATCAGGCCGAGCGGATCGACCACATTGCCCTTGGACTTCGACATCTTCGCGCCATCGGCCGCGCGCACGAGGCCGTGGAGGTAGAGCGTGTCCCAGGGCTTCTGGCCCATGTTGTAGAAGCCCATCATCATCATCCGCGCATCCCAGAAGAACAGGATGTCGAAGCCGGAGATGAGGAGGCTGTTGGGGAAGTGTTTTGTGAGGAGCGGCGCGCCGTTCTCCGGCCACCCCAGCGTGGCGAAGGGCCACAGGGCGCTGGAGAACCAGGTGTCGAGCACGTCCTCGTCCTGACGCAGCGCCACGCCTTCGCCAGCGAGCGCCTGCGCGGCCTCGGCGGTTTCGGCGACGAAGCAGCGGCCATCATCGGCAAACCACGCCGGAATCCGGTGCCCCCACCACAGCTGGCGCGAGACGCACCACGGCTGGATGTTCTCCATCCAGTTGAAGAAGGTCTTCTCCCACGTCTTGGGCACGATCTGGATGTCGCCGCTGCGCACCGCTTCGATCGGCTTCTTGGCGAGTTCCGCGGCGTTCACATACCACTGGTCGGTGAGCCACGGCTCGATCACCACGCCGCCGCGGTCGCCGAAGGGGGTGGCGATCTGGCGCGGTTCGGCGTCGTGCTCGACGGGGTTGCCTTCCTTGTCCTTGGTGATGTGCGGGATCAGGAGGCCAAGCGCCTTCATCCGCGCGACCACCAGCTCGCGCGCGCCGTCCAAGCCGTCGCGCTTGAAGCGGTGGAGGCCGAGGAACTCTTCCGGCACCAGCCCGTCAGCGGTCTGGCAGACGTTGGCCTCGGCATCGAGCATATTGAGCATTTCGCCAGCCGCTATCCCGGCGCGCTTGCCCACTTCGAAGTCATTGAAATCGTGCCCCGGCGTGATCTTGACGCAGCCGCTCCCCAACTCGGGGTCGGCGTGCTCGTCCGCGATCACCGGGATGCGGCGGCCGGTGAGCGGCAGCACAACGAACTTGCCGACCACGCTCTGATAACGCGGATCAGCCGGGTTCACCGCCACCGCCATGTCGGCGAGCATCGTCTCGGGGCGAGTGGTGGCGACTTCGAGATAATCGCGGCCATCGGGCAGGGTTGCGCCGTCGGCGAGCGGGTATTTGAAGTGCCAGAAGCTCCCCGCGATGGTCTGGGTTTCCACCTCAAGGTCGCTGATCGCGGTCTTGAGTTTCGGGTCCCAGTTCACCAGCCGCTTGTCGCGGTAGATGAGGCCATCATTGTAGAGGTCGACGAAGGTCTTGATCACCGCCTTGGTAAAGTGCGGGTCCATCGTGAACTGCTCGCGGCTCCAGTCCATCGAGCAGCCCAAGCGGCGCAGCTGGTTGGTGATGGTGCCGCCGCTTTCGGCCTTCCACTCCCACACCTTCTCGACAAAGGCCTCGCGCGAGTAGTTGGTGCGCTTGTCCTGCCGTGCCTCCATCTGGCGCTCGACCACCATCTGGGTCGCGATGCCTGCGTGGTCGGTGCCCACGACCCACAGCGCGTCTTTCCCGCGCAGGCGCTCATAGCGGATCACCACGTCCTGCAGCGTGTTGTCGAGCGCGTGGCCGATGTGGAGGCTCCCCGTCACGTTGGGCGGCGGGTTGACGATGGTATAGGCCTCCGCCTCGGGGCGATCGGGCCGGAACAGGCCGTTCGTCTCCCAGTGGGAATACCAGCGCGCTTCGATGGCAGCGGGGTCGAAAGTGGTGGGCAAGGTGTCGCTCATGATAGGCCGCGCCATGCCAGCACCCTTGTTGCGATGCAATGTGATTGAGAGAGCGACGGCGCGAGCAAGGCGCGCCTGCAACTGGCCGCGAGAGCCTTGTCGGCGGCGGAAAATCACCCCATAGCCTGATCCCGATGCAGCAAGCCGCGCAATATTCGCTGGAGCCAGCAGGGGAAGGGGCCGCGCGGCTGGTGCTGTCAGGACAGCTGACCCTGGCCAGCATCGCCGCCATCGAACCGCAGTTGAAGGCGATCGCCGAGCCGCTCGGCAGCGTCGACATCGCCGCCGTGGATGAAATCGACACGGTCGGCGCCTGGGTCGTGTGCCGCCTGGCGCATCAGCATGACAGCGAGATCACCGGCGCAAGCCCAGCGGCCGAGCGGCTGCTCGAAGCCGTGCGCGGGATCGATGCCGATGGCCCCATGCACCCGGATCGCCCGCCGGTGTGGGAGCGCGTGCCGCTTGCGGTGGGCGAAAAGGTGTTCGGCGCGCGCGGCGGGATCTACCGCGTGGTCGGCTTCTTCGGGCAGATCCTGATCGGCTGCGGCAGCCTGCTGCGCCATCCCTCGCGTTTTCCGATCAAAGCGCTGGTGCACCAGATGGAGCTGGTCGGCGTCACCGCGCTGCCGATCATCGGCTTGATGAGCTTCCTGATCGGCATCGTCATTGCCCAGCAGGGCTCGGTGCAGCTCGAGCAGTTCGGGGCCGAGGCGCTGACGGTGAACCTCGTCGGGCGCATCACCTTGCGCGAACTCGGCGTGCTGATGACCGCGATCATGGTCGCCGGTCGATCGGGCAGCGCCTTTGCCGCGCAGCTCGGCACGATGAAGCTGACCGAAGAGATCGACGCGATGCGCACCATCGGCATCTCTCCCATCGAGGTGCTGGTGATCCCGCGCATCCTGGCGGCGACCTTCATGATGGTGCTGCTGGGCTTCTATTCCTCGCTGATGGCGATCATCGGCGGGGCGGTGGTGGGCGACCTCACGCTCAATATCCCGTTCTGGACGTTCCTGTCGCGGATTCAGGAAGTGGTGCCCGAACATGACCTGTGGGTGGGGCTGATCAAGGCGCCGGTGTTCGGGCTGATCGTGGCGCTGGCGGGCTGCTTCAACGGCCTGCAGGTGCGCGGCAATTCCGAAGAGGTCGGGCGGCGCACCACCATGGCGGTGGTCTCGGCGATCTTTGCAGTGATCGTGCTCGACGCCTTCTTCGCGGTGTTCTTCACCGAAATCGGGTGGGGCTGAGCGATGCGCGTCTTTGACCATCCCGACGACGATACGCCGCCCATCGTGATCGAGGGGCTGGTCAACCGCTTCGGCGATATTGCCGTGCACGACGGGCTCGACCTCACCGTGCGCCGGGGCGAGATCCTCGGCGTGGTCGGCGGGTCGGGGACGGGCAAATCGGTGCTGATGCGCTCGATCATCGGGCTCCAGCGGCCCGAGGCCGGGCGGATCGACGTGCTGGGGCGCTGCATCACCGAAAGCGACCTCGAACAGGGCATCGGCGTCAGGCGGCGCTGGGGCGTGCTGTTTCAGGGCGGGGCGCTGTTTTCGACCCTGACGGTGGGCGAGAATGTCGAGGTGCCGCTCAAGAAATATTACCCCGACCTCTCCCCCCAGCTGCGCGCCGAGATCGCGCGCTACAAGGTGATCCTCACCGGCCTGCCGGAAGAGGCGGTGGCGAAATATCCATCCGAATTGTCGGGCGGGATGAAGAAGCGCGCCGGGCTGGCACGCGCGCTGGCGCTCGATCCGGAGCTGCTGTTCCTTGACGAGCCGACCGCGGGCCTCGACCCGATCGGCGCGGCCAAGTTCGACCGGCTGACCCGCGACCTGAAGGAGACGCTGGGCCTCACAGTGTTCCTCATCACCCACGATCTCGATACGCTTTACGAAATCTGCGACCGGGTGGCGGTGATCGCCGACAAGCGCATCATTGCCGTCGGCACCATCCCCGAACTGATCGCCACCGGGCACCCGTGGATCGAGGAATATTTCAACGGCCCGCGCGGCCGCGCCGCCCATGCCTCGCACCTCAGGGATGTGCCATGAGCCGGATAATGTTGGACACATCCGCCCGGGCGGCGGCATAGGGACACGCACATGGAAACCAGAGCCAATCATCTGTGGGTCGGTGCGGTAACGCTGGTGCTGCTGGCGATGCTGGCGGCCTTCATCGTCTGGATCGCGCGCCTTGGTGAAGGCGCGAAGGACGAATACGACATCTTCTACAACCAGTCGGTCTCAGGGCTCGCCAATGGCAGCCAGGTCAGCTTTGCCGGGGTGCCGGTGGGGCAGGTGACCGAGATCGCGCTGGCCAAGGGCAACCCCGAATTCGTGCGCGTGCGGATCAAGGTGAAGGATGATGTGCCGATCCTCGTCGGCACGCAGGCGACCATTCAGGCGAGCTTTACCGGTGTGTCGACCATCCTGCTCGATGGCGCGCGCAAGGATAATCCGCCGATCACCTGCGAGACCACCGCCTGCCCCGAAGGCCGCCCGGTGATCCCGCCGGGACGCGGCGGCTTTGGCGAGATCGTCGCCAACGCGCCGCTGCTGCTGGAACGCCTTGCGACCCTGACCGAGCAATTGAACACCATCCTCGGCCCGGAAAATCAGGAGGAGCTGGCAGGCATCCTCAAGAACACCAACCGCCTGACCGGCGGGCTGGCCGATGCGACGCCCGAACTGACCGCCAATCTCAAGGAATTCCGCACCACCATGACGGAATTCAACGAGGCGCTCGACGCCTATGAAAAGCTGGCAGCGACCACGGACGGCCTGCTCAAGAAGGAAGGCGAGCCGCTGGCCAAGGAGCTGCGCGAGACGATGAAGAGCGCCAATGCCGCGCTCGCCTCGCTTTCGGCGACGCTGGAGGACACGCGGCCTGCCGCACGCCAGCTGCGCACCACCACGCTGCCTGCCGCCGAAGCGACATTGGAAGACCTGCGCGCCACCAGCCGGGCGCTGCGTTCGATCACCGAAAAGCTCGAAAGCGAAGGCGCCGGTGCGCTGGTGGGCGGCAAGTCGCTGCCCGACTACAAGCCCAAAGGACAATGATGCGATGCGCATGACCAAACGGCCCCTCATCATCGCCCCGCTGCTGCTGGCCCCCATGCTGGCGCTATCGGGCTGCATCAGCCTCGGCGGAGAGCCGCCCGCGAGCCTTTTGACCTTGAGCCCCACCGCCAGCGCACCCGCCGGCCCCGGCCCCGGCAGCGCCGATCAGCCCGTGATCGCGGTGCTCAGCTTCGACACCCCGGCCAAGCTCGATGTGCTGCGCGTGCCGGTCGCGGTGAGCGATACCGAACTCGCCTATCTGGCCGAGGCCTTCTGGGTCGAAAAGCCCGCCCGCCTGTTCCGCCGTCTGGTGGGCGAGACGATCCGGGCGCGCGGAGGCGCGATGGTGGTCGATGGCGACAGCACCGCAACCCTTGCAAGCGTGACGGTGCGCGGCACGCTGATCGAGATGGGCTATGAAGCGCAGACCTCCGAAGCGGTGGTGCGGTTCGATGCGGTTCGGATCGATAAGGACGGCAAGGTCGCCACGCGCCGCTTTGAAGCGCGCGAGGGCGGTGTAACGGCTGATACCCGCGCGGTCGGCGCGGCGCTCAACACGGCGGCGAACAAGGTCGCAGGCGAAGTGGCGGATTGGGTGGCGGGGGGTTAGCTCTCAAATCCGTTCGCCCTGAGCTTGTCGGAAGCGAAGCTGACGCGCAGCGTCAACGGCTGTTCTTCCTTTTGGCCTGACCGCTCCGGTCAATCAGTGCAGTGCTTCGACAAGCTCAGCACGAACGGATGTTTCTAGGTTTTCGCCAACCGCGCAAAGGCACAGGCGCGCAGGAAATCCGCCTCGCGCCGTTCGCGGCGTTCCTCGGCCTCCCAGTCGCGGCCCCACAGGTCAGCCTGCCATTCTTCTTCGAGGCACACCGCCTGCCACAAGGCGCGCGGTTCATCCTCGAGCGCAGCATCGAGCGCGGCGAGCGCTGTGACCAGCGAGGCGGCCAGCTTGGTCATCGCCTCGACCCCTGCCAGCACGAAAGGTGGCAGCGTCAGCAGCCGCGCGCGCAGCACATCAAGGCTTTCGGGCGGCTGCGGGCGGTGGAGGACACCGCTGACCCGCACCAGCGTGATGCCGTGGGCGGCCTCGAAACCCGCCAGCAGCGGCTCCCACACGGCCTGCTGGCGCGCGTGGAGCGGCTCGTCCGGGTCGGCGCGGTAGCACAGCGTATCGGTTTCGGCATAGGCGATCAGACCCTCGGCCACGTTGGCCGGGTCGGCAGCGACGATGTCGATGGCGTAGTCCGCCATATCCCGCAGCGGCAGACTGGCAGTGTCGATCTTATCGCCCTGCCGCGCCCATTCCGCTGCCATTGCCTCGGCCAAAGCACGGGTGGGGACGATCTGGGGTGCGCCGCCCACGGTCTTCACGCCGCGTGCATCCAGCATCACCTGAAACCCGCCCGCTTGGCTGGCGAGCGTTACATCCTTGTAAAAGCGGCGGATCATCGGCGGCGTGCGTCCTGCTTTTTCCATTGGCGCGCGAGCAGCCAGGGCACGAAGAAGAAATCGAGAAAGCCGACCAGCGCCACACCCGCCCCCACGATCCACGGCAGATCGAAAGCGCCCCGGGCGATGGCAAAGCCGAGCATCACCAGCCCCACCCCGCCAAAGCGCAGGGCAGTGATGACGATGAAGCGATTGCGCGCCTGCACTTCGGCCTGCTGGCGGGGGGAGGGCGAGGGGCTCATGGCAGCAACTCCGCAAGTGCATCGCCCAGCGCTGCGGCGGTCTCGACCACGCGCTCGGCGCCGCTGGCGGTCAGTTCGCCCGCCGCGTGATAGCCCCAGCCCACGCCAATGGCCGCGACCCCGATGGAGCGCGCCATGAGCATATCGAAGCTGGTGTCGCCGATCATCACGGTTTGATCCCGGCCCGCGCCCGCTTCGAACATCGCCGCTTCAAGCATCGCGGGATGGGGCTTGGAAGGGTGGCGGTCGGCGGTCTGGAGCGAGACGAACAGGTCGGCGATGCCATGCGTGGCAAGGCAGGCGGCGAGGCCACGGTCGGACTTGCCGGTGGCGACGGCCAGTTGCCAGCCATCTGCGTGGAGGGCCCGCAGCAATTCGGCGATGCCATCATAGAGCGGCTCGTCGAGCAGGCCTTCCTCGCGCCGCGCCCGGAAGCTCGAGCGGTAGAATTCGGTGACAGAGCGGTTCTGGTCCTCGCTCAGCTGTGGAGCGAGCGCGCGCACGGCGGCGGGCAGGCTGAGGCCGACGATCCGGCGCACGGCGCTGGTTTCGGGCGCTTCCAGCCCCGCGCGGGCAAAGGCGCGCGCCATCGCCCAGCAGACATCGGCCTGCCCGTCCACGAGGGTGCCGTCGCAATCGAACACGGCAAGGCGCACGGGGGGGCGGGTCATGCGGCCCCCTTCGCCAGCCGCTCCATCGCGGCCGCGAGCGCAAGGTGTCCTTCATCCTTGAGCCCGGCGACAAGGCGGTCCCGCTCCGCCGCAGGCTTGTTCTGCGAAAGCTTGACGGTCGGCCGCCACGCCTCGATCGTGAGTTCGAAGCCCACGATCATGTCCATCATCCGGTCGCGCTTGGCGGTGTCCATCTTGTCCATCGTCCATGCCGCGCCCTGCGCCACCCGCGCTTCATGGTGCGCCGAGACGTCTTCGAGCAGCGCCAGCAGCCCGTCCCAATCCATGCGGCGCACCGTGCCTTCCATTTCGAGGGCAAGGTAGTTCCAGGTCGGCACCTGATCCGGGTCGGCATACCAGCGGGCCGAGATGTAGCCTTCCGGCCCGTTGACCACCGCCAGCGCCTTGGCGCCGTCCAGATGGCGCGTCAGGGCGTTGCCGCGGGCCAGATGGAAGCGCAGCGTTCCCGCGTCGGTGAGCAGCAGCGGCACATGGGCGACGCGCGGCCCTTCGGGCGTGGTCAGGAACACCATGCCAAAGCCGCTTTCCCGGATCAGGGCAGCGAAAAGATCGTGGTCGTCCGAACGGAAGGCGGGATTGGGGTGCATCAGCGGGTCGGTCTTTTGCCGGAGGGCTTGCCCCCTGCCTTGGGCTTGCTCTTGGCCTTAGGCTTGCCCCCCGCCTTGGGCTTGGACGCCTTGTTCGCGGCCCCGCGCGCGCGGCGGGGTGCGCGTTCTTCCTTGCGCGCCTGCTTGAAATGGCGGCGGGCGGCCTGCTTCTTCTCTTCGGGGGTCTTCTCGGGCGTTTCCTCGCGCAAGGGCGATGCGTCCGACAGCGACGGATCGAAGCCCAGCACTTCCATGCTCGCGGCGAAGTGCGGGGGGAGTTCGGCGGTCACGTCCAGCTTGCCGCCCGTTCCCTCACCCGCCTTGGGCTCGGTGATGATCAACCGGCGGGCGTGGAGGTGCATCTTGCGGCTGACCGCGCCGGTCAGGAACGCATCCGGCCCGCCATACTTGCCGTCGCCCACGATCGGGTGGCCGATCGCCGCCATGTGGACGCGCAGCTGGTGGGTGCGCCCCGTCAGCGGCTCCAGTTCCACCCACGAGGCGCGCTGTCCGGCGCTGTCGACCACGCGGTAGCGGGTCTTGGCCGCCGCGCCGTTTTCCTCGTCGATATGCATCTTTTCGCCGCCCGTGCCCGGCTGCTTGGCGAGCGGCGCATCGATCACCCCTTCGGACAATTGCGGCTTGCCCACCACCAGCGCCCAATAGACCTTGCGCGCAGAGCGGCTCGCAAAGCGCTTGGAGAAACTCGCCGCGCTGCCCGGTGTGCGGGCGATCAGCAACACGCCCGAGGTGTCCTTGTCGAGCCGGTGGACAAGCCGCGGGCGGGGCTGGCGCTCGTTCTCGACGAAGGCATCGAGCAACCCGTCGACGTGCTTGGTGGTCTTGCTCCCGCCTTGCGTGGCAAGGCCGGGGGGCTTGTTGAGGACGATGGCCGCGGGCGTCTCGCGGATCACCATGTCGCGGGCCTCGGCGATCTGTTCGTCGGTGAGCGGGCGCGCGCGCGGCTTGGCGGGTGCGCGGGGTTGATCGTCCCCGCCCGGCGGCACGCGCAGCACTTGCCCGGCAGCGAGGCGATCTTCCGGCTTCACCCGCTTGCCATCGACCCGGATCTGCCCGGTGCGCGCCCAGCGCGAGACGGTGGCAAAGCCGATCTGCGGCAGATTGCGCTTGAACCAGCGGTCGAGCCGGATGTCGTTATCATCCGCGCTGACGGTGAACTGGCGCACGTTATCGGTGGGGGTCTCGGTCATCGCGGGCCTCCCTGCACGGCGACAAGGCCGATGATCACCGCCGCCGCGCCCGCGATCAGCGAGGCTGCGGCATAGCCCGCCGCCAGCCCCGCCTGCCCGCGGTGGAGCAGGGTGACCAGCTCGGCGGAAAAGGCGCTGAAGGTGGTGAAGCCGCCCAAGAGGCCCACGCCCAGCAGCAGCCGCGCGGTCTCTGCCGCCGCTTCGCTCGGCGCGCCGCGCGCATACCACCCGACCAGCGCGCCCATCAGCAGGCTGCCCGCGACATTCACCGCCAGCGTGCCCCACGGAAAGGCATTGCCCGCACCCGCCAGATCGCTCACGATCCGCCCCGCATGATAGCGCAGCACCGAGCCCACAGCGCCGCCCGCAGCGACCAGCAGACTTGCCTTGATAGGGGAGATCACACCGTCCATCCGCCGCCTTTAGCGAGCCGCTGGCGCTCTGCATAGCGGGGCTGCCTTACGCGAATGCACTCTGGCGGCTTGCCATTTTGCCGATGTTGGACTATCGGGGCGGCGTTTCACGGGCGGTCCCCCTTGGGAATCGCCCGTATTTCAATGGAAATTCACCGCGTAACCCTGCGCAGAATCATGCAGGGCTCTGGCGTTTGGACATGAGGTAGTCGTCGTTTATGCAAATCATGGTTCGCGATAACAATGTCGATCAGGCCCTGCGCGCGCTCAAGAAGAAGCTGCAGCGCGAGGGCGTTTATCGCGAAATGAAGCTGCGTCGTCACTACGAAAAGCCCTCGGAAAAGCGCGCCCGCGAAAAGGCCGCCGCCGTGCGCCGCGCCCGCAAGATGGAGCGCAAGCGGATGGAGCGTGACGGGAGCAAATAATCCCGTCGTCAGGCGCGCCTCCGCTATCGGAACCGCTTGAAACACCCTTTCCGATCAGCCATCAGGGCGCGGCATCAAACCCGCGCCCTTTTGTCGTCATTCGCCCGCCTCATTGCGCGCGGCCCAGCAGGACAAGACCATGACCGAGATTACCCGCGTTCCCATCCAGCCCGTCGCCAAGGGCTCGCTGACCAAGCTGTGGATCGGGGTGATCCTCGCCGTGCTGGTCGGCGCGGGCCTTGCCTGGGCGGCGGTGCCCAAGGGTCTGGATATTGACGTCATTCAGGCGGGCACCGGCCCCAACCCGAAGCAGGGCGAGGTCGTCTTCGTGAAGTACAAGGGCATCCTTGCGGCCGATGGAACGGTGTTCGAGGACGCGCAGACCAGCCCCTTCCCGGTGCCGGGTCTGTTCCCCGACGGCACGCCCTTCCTGCTCGAAGAAGGCGCGATGATCCCCGGCTTCCTGCAGGCGCTGCAGCAGGTGCAGAAGGGCGGCAAGTACAAGATCTTCATCCCCGCCGAACTCGGCTACGGCGCAACCCCGCCGCCGACCGCGGGCATTCCGGCCAATGCCGATCTCGAATTCGAGATTGAAGTGGTTGAAATCACCACCCGCGCCTCGGTGGAGCGCAAGATCCAGGTGCTCCAGCAGACCATGCAGCAGCAGATGGGTGCAGCTGGCGGCGCGGCTCCGGGCGGCGCGGCTCCGGGCGGTGCGCCTGATGGCGCGGCAGCAGCGGGCGAGGCTCCGGCGGCTGCGGCCCCGCAGGGCGCGCCGCAGGTTGTTCCGGGCCAGTAAGGGGCAGCGGGGCTCATGTCGGTGGACAAGGCAACCGTCGCCAAAATCGCTTCGCTGGCGCGCATCCGCATGGATGATGCGGCGCTCGAACAGATGGTGCCCGAACTGAACGGCATCCTCCAATGGGTCGAGCAGCTGGGCGAGGTCGATGTGACGGGGATCGAGCCGATGGCGGCGGTGATCCCCAACACCCTGCGCCTGCGCGAGGACGTGGTCGATGCCGACCCGCTGACGGGCGGCGGCAAGCGCGACGACGTGCTCGCCAATGCGCCCGCGGCTGAACACGGCTTCTTCGGCGTGCCCAAGGTGATCGAATAGGGAGAGCCCTCTCCCCGTTCGCCCTGAGCTTGTCGAAGGGCCGCTTTTCTTTCAGTGCTGCGGTCGAAGACGAAGGGCGGTGCTTCGACAAGCTCAGCACGAACGGAGTTTGCTAGTGACTGACCTTACCTCTCTCGGCGTCAAGGACATCCGCGACGGTGTCGCCAAGGGCGAATTCACCGCGCGCGAAGTGGCAGAAGCCTTCAACGCTGCGGTCGCCGAGGCCGCGAGCCTCAACGCCTTCATCGTCACCACCCCCGACCACGCGCTCGCCGCTGCCGACAAGGTGGATGCAGCCCGCGCGGCTGGCGAGGCGCTGGGCGCGATGGCGGGCGTGCCGATCGGCATGAAGGACCTGTTCGCCACCCACGGCGTTCAGACTACGGCCGCGAGCCACATCCTCGAAGGCTTCACCCCCCGCTACGAATCGACCGTCTCCCAGAAATTGTGGGACGCGGGCGCGGGGATGCTGGGGAAGCTCAACCTCGACCAGTTCGCGATGGGCTCGTCGAATGAGACCTCCTATTTCGGCAATGTCACCTCGCCGTGGAAGAAGGCGGGCAGCAACGCCGCCATGTCGCCGGGCGGTTCCTCGGGCGGTTCCTCCGCTGCGGTGGCCGCGCGCATCGCGCCCGCCGCGACCGGCACCGACACCGGCGGCTCGATCCGCCAGCCCGCCGCCTTCACCGGCATCTGCGGGATCAAGCCGACCTATGGACGCTGCTCGCGCTGGGGCATCGTCGCCTTTGCCTCTTCGCTCGATCAGGCCGGGCCGATGGCGCGTTCGGTGGAGGATTGCGCGATCATGCTCGGCGCGATGGCGGGGTTCGATCCCAAGGATTCGACCAGTCTCCAGATGGACGTGCCCGATTGGGAAGCGGCGCTCAACGCCGACCTGCGCGGCAAGAAGGTCGGCATTCCGCGCGAATACCGGATGGAGGGCACCGATCAGGCGATCCTCGATTCGTGGGAGCAGGGCAAGGCATGGCTGAAGGACGCGGGCGCCGAGATCGTCGACGTCTCGCTGCCGCACACCAAATATGCGCTGCCCGCCTATTACATCGTCGCCCCCGCCGAGGCTTCGAGCAACCTCGCCCGCTATGACGGGGTGCGCTATGGCCTGCGCGATCTGCCCGACGGGGTGGGCCTGCAGGATATGTACGCCGCCACCCGTGCCGCTGGCTTCGGCGACGAGGTCAAGCGCCGCATCCTGATCGGCACCTATGTGCTCTCGGCGGGCTTCTACGATGCCTATTACACCCAGGCGCAGAAGGTCCGCGCGCTGGTCGCCCGCGATTTCGCCCGCGCTTTCGAAGAGTGCGACGTGATCCTCGCGCCGACCACGCCGACCGCGAGCTTCCCATTGGGGTCGATGAACGAAGACCCGCTGACGATGTATCTCAACGACGTCTTCGCGGTCCCCGCCAGCCTCGCAGGCCTGCCCGCAATGAGCGTCCCCGCGACGATCAACGCCGATGGCCTGCCGCTCGGTCTCCAGCTGGTCGGCAAGCCCTTCGACGAGCAGGGCGTGCTCAACGCCGGCCTCGCGATCCAGCAAAGGGCAGGCTTCACCGCCAAGCCGGAGAAGTGGTGGTGACCGCCGCCGCGCCGCCCGCAGGAGCAACGATGCGCTTTGAGGTGCTGGACGCCCTGCGCGGTATCTGCGCGCTGCTGGTGGTGCTCTTCCATTTCAACTCGAACGGCTACCTTGCGCAGCTGCCGATCGTGCAGAACGGGTGGCTGTTCGTCGATTATTTCTTCGTGCTGAGCGGCTTTGTCATCGCTCATTCCTATGGCACCCGGCTTACGGAAGGGCGGATTTCGGTTGCGCGCTTCATGGGGCTGCGGATGGGGCGGATCTATCCGCTGCATCTGTTCGTGCTGCTCGGTTTCGTCTCGCTGGAAATGCTGCTGGTGCTGGGGGGCGATACGATTGGACGCTATGTCTCGCGCGAGCCCTTCACCGGTTCGCGCGGGATCGAGGCGCTGATTCAGAACCTGTTCCTGTTCCAGACCTTCGGTATCGGCAAGGCGGTGGGTTGGAATGTGCCCGCGTGGAGCATTGCTGCCGAGATGTGGACCTATCTGGTGTTTGCGCTGGTCTTTGTCGTCAGCAAGGGCCGCAGTGCGCTTGCCAGCGGTGTGCTGGCTGTGGTCGCGCTGCTGGCCCTGATGTCCTATTCGCCTGATCTCGATGTGACCTTCCAGGGCGGCATTCTGCGCTGCATCTTCGGCTTCGGGCTGGGTGTGGTGACCTATCACCTGTTCCGGCGCTTTGGCGGGTCAGGCGGCAGCGCAGCGGAAATTGCCGCGGTGCTGGTCAGCATCATCTTCGTCTCTTTTGCCGAAGGGGCGCTGACCTTTCTTGCGCCCGTGGTGTTCGGCAGCGTCGTGTTCGTCCTTGCGAGCCAGAACGGGGGTGTCTCGCAGGTGCTCAAGCGTCGCAGCTTCCAGTTCCTCGGTCTGACGAGCTATTCGATCTACATGATCCACACCTTCATACAGGGACGGGTCGGGGAAGTCCTGCAGATCACCAAGATCGTCGCGATCCGGGTCGATGGGGCTGGGCGCACCTTCCTTGAAGGATCGCCGCTGGTTGCCGACGCTATCACGCTGGCAATGCTGGCCCTTGTGGTCGGCGCGGCTTATGTCACCTATTCGCTGGTCGAGAAGCCCGGGCAGGCCTTGTCGCGGCGCCTGCTTGCGGCCGAGCCGAAACCCGCAAGCGGAGCGGGCGCGCAATGATCGCCGACACCCCCCTCTGGCTTGCCGGAATCGGCATCATGCTGGCGGTGCCGGTGACCTTCATGGTCGCCAACTGGGTGCGCAAGAACGTCGATCACGGCGAGATGCGCTTCGGGCCGGATGGCAAGGTGATCGAGGACGAGAACAAGCGCGATGCGTAGCCCATGCTGATGCTCTTGCACGTCCTTGCCGCCATGCCTTCAGTGGCAGCGGTCGAAAATGCGCGGCAGGACAATGGTGCCAACTGCGCCACGCACCAAGCCATCGCGGCAGAGCTGAAGAAAGAGCAATATTACCGGACCCGGAAGACGAGGCGGATCGCGGGCTATCTTGTCGAAGTCTGGGAAAACTTCGTACCGGATGAAGAGCGTCGTCCCGACCGGGATCGGTTTGTGTATGTCCGTCACACGGACACGGAAGATTGTTTGATCAGGACCACAGAGCAATGAGCAACTACCGCATTCAGGGTGCCACGGGTGAATGGGAGGTCGTGATCGGCCTTGAAGTCCACGCGCAGGTCACCTCCAACGCCAAGCTGTTCAGCGGCGCGGCGACCGCCTTCGGGGCGGAGCCGAACGCGCAGGTCAGCCTCGTCGATGCCGCGATGCCGGGGATGCTGCCCGTGCCCAACCGCGAATGCATCCGTCAGGCCGTGCGCACCGGCATGGCGATTGAGGCGCAGATCAACGCGTGGAGCCGCTTCGACCGCAAGAACTACTTCTACGCCGATCTGCCGCAGGGCTACCAGATCAGCCAGCTTTATCATCCGCTTGTGGGCGAAGGCTCGCTGCTGATCGAGGCCGACGAGAAGGCGGGGATTCCGGAAGACAAGGTGATCGGGATCGAGCGCATCCATGTCGAGCAGGATGCGGGCAAGCTGATGCACGATCAGCACCCGACCATGTCCTATGTCGACCTCAACCGCTCGGGCGTGGCGCTGATGGAGATCGTCAGCCGCCCGGATATGCGTTCGCCCGCCGAGGCAGGGGCTTACCTGAGGAAGCTGCGGGCGATCCTGCGCTATGTCGGCTCGTGCGATGGAAACATGGAAGAAGGCTCGATGCGCGCCGACGTCAACGTCTCGGTGCGCAAGGTCGGCGAGCCCTTCGGCACCCGCACCGAGACCAAGAACGTCAACTCGGTGCGCTTCGTCATGCAGGCGATCGAGCATGAGGCGATGCGGCAGGTCGATGTGCTCGAAAGCGGCGGGAGCATCGTGCAGGAGACGCGTCTGTTCGACCCGGGCACCGGCACCACGCGCACGATGCGGTCAAAGGAAGACGCGCACGATTACCGCTACTTCCCCGATCCCGATCTGCTGCCGCTGGTGCTGGAGGAGGACTTCCTCGCCGAGTGCCGCGCCTCGCTCCCCGAACTGCCCGACGCCAAGCGCAAGCGCTATGTCGAGGTGCTTGGCCTCACCCCCTACAACGCGCGCGAGCTGACCGCCGAAGTGGAAACCTTCGCGCGGTTCGAGACGCTGCTGGCCGAGACTGCGAAAGCCACCGGCAAGGATGAGGCCGCGGTCGCCACGCAGGTCGCCAACTGGTCGCTCTCGGTCGCGCCGGGGGTGCTGAAGGCGCTGGGTGACGAGGGCGACCCCGCCAACGCCACTGCCGCCGCGCAGGCGAGCATCCTCGCGATGGCCGACAAGG
Organism: Erythrobacter sp. BLCC-B19; assembly: GCF_028621955.1. Classification (NCBI taxonomy): domain Bacteria; kingdom Pseudomonadati; phylum Pseudomonadota; class Alphaproteobacteria; order Sphingomonadales; family Erythrobacteraceae; genus Erythrobacter; species Erythrobacter sp. BLCC-B19. Next base: position 465,665 of record NZ_CP117516.1, on the reverse strand, counting down.
CCGAGATCAGCGGCGGGCAGGCCAAGGAGATCTTCGAAATCGTCCTCAAGACTGGCCGCGATCCTGCTGAAATCGCCGAGGCCGAGGGGCTGAAGCAGGTGTCCGACACCGGCGCGATCGAAGCCGCCGTGGACGCGATCATCGCCGCCAATGCCGACAAGGTCGAGCAGTACCGCGCCGGCAAGGAAGCGCTGTTCGGCTTCTTCGTCGGCCAGACGATGAAGGCGATGCAGGGCAAGGCGAACCCGCAGCTCGTGAACCAGTTGCTCAAGGGCAAGCTGGGGTGATGGCGGGGACGCCTCTCGATGCGGTGCGGGTTGACGGGGACGACCTCGCCGATCTGATCCCTGAGGTCGAGGCGTCGTTTGCCGTCACACTGCCGCAAGATCTGCGTCATGTGCAGACGGCAGGCGCGCTGTTTGACGAGATTTTGCGTTGCCGCACCCCCGATGGTGCGGGAGAGCGGTGCGATACGCAGATGGCGTTCTACCGTCTGCGGCGACTGCTGGTGAACCTGGGCCTTGATCCCGCCGCCGCGCCGCAGACGGCGCTCAAGGGGCAGGGCTTGCCTTCGCCCCGCCGGGTGGCGGCGATGATCGAGCGTGACCTCGGGCTGGCCGCGCCCGCCAAGGTCATCAGCGGCGCGGGCTGCGCGCTTGCGCTCGCACTGCTTGCGGGCGGGGCCGTGTTGGCGCTGTGGCAGGGCTCGGGCGATTGGCTCGCCTTGTGGCCGCTTGCGGTGCTGGTGGTGCTGTTCGACCGTGGGGGCTGGAGCGGGGACTGGGCAACGCTCGGCAGCCTTGCCGAGGCGGTCGCCGCGCGCAATGTCGCCCGGCTCGCGGCACAAGGTGCGCGCAATGACGAGCGCCAATGGTGGAAGCGGTTTTCCAAGCTGCTCTGCGAGGTCGCATGGGACGGGAGCCAGCAGGTGAGCGATCACCGGCTGATCGCCCGCCACACCCGGATCGAGCTGGTCTAGCGCCATGGCTGCCGCGCAGACCCTCTATTTCCACGGCCTGCCCGGATCGGCGGCGGAGCTGGCGGGCTTCGGTCCCGAGATCGCCGCACAGGCGGCGGGGTTCCATGTGGCGGCGCGGGGCGGAAATTTCGCGCGGCTTGCCGAAGCGATCGCGGCCCGCTTGCCCGACGGTCCGCTGCACCTTGTCGGCTTTTCGCTGGGCGCGCACGCCGCCTTGCGGGTCGCACCCCTGCTGGGCGAGCGGGTGGCACGGATCGACCTCGTCTCCCCCGCAGCGCCGCTCCAGCTGGGCGATTTTCTCTCCGGCATGGCCGGCGCGCCGGTGTTCCGCGCGGCGCTGGCGGGGGCCGTGCCCTTTGCGGCGCTGACCGTTGCGCAGGCGCAGGTCGCCCGCCTTGCGCCCGAACGGATGGCTGCTGCCCTGATGGCCAAGGCCCGCGGCGCAGACCGCGATCTCGCCGCCGATCCGCGCTTCATTGCGAGCCTCGCGCAATCGCTGCGCCACAGCCTGCTCGACAGCCGCGCTGCCTATGCTGCCGAGATCCGCGCCTATGTTGCCGATTGGCGCGATGATCTGGCGCGGGTGCCGCAACCGGTCAGCATCTGGCAGGGGCGCGAAGACGACTGGACACCGCCGGCGATGGCCGAAGCGCTCGCCGCCGCTCTGCCGCAGCGCCCGCAGGTCGCACTGATCGACGGCCTCTCGCATTTTTCGACCCTGCGGCACTATCTCGCGCGCCTCCCGGCGTGAACCGCAAGATCGGTCGGGCGCGCTGCCGCTTGGCGTTCTAGCCATCCCCTGCAACGAAGGGATGGAAATGAACGAGACCGCCGCCACCAATTACGCAAGGCGCATGACGCGGGTGCTGGATCATATTGACCGGCACCCCGACGGCGACCTCTCGCTGGCCGCGCTGGCCGGGGTGGCGGCGTTCAGCAAGTTTCACTTCCATCGCCAGTTCGCCGCCACCTTCGGCCTTTCGGTGCAAGCCTATGTCAGCCTCTCGCGTCTCAAGCGCGCGGCGTTTCAGCTCGCCAATCGGGCAGAGATGCCGGTGATCGCGGTCGCGCTGGAGGCGGGCTATGACAGCCCGGATGCCTTTGCGCGGGTGTTCCGCAAGGCCTTCGGGGTCAGCCCCAGCGCCTTTCGGCGCGCGCCGGACTGGAACGCGTGGCACGCGGCGATCCTGCCGCAGACCCAAGCAAGGAAATACGCCATGCCGCAATTCGCCGCCGAGGATGTCACTATCGCCACCTTAGCCGCCGTCCCCGTCGTGACCCTGCGCCACGATGGCCCGCCGCATCTGCTGGGAGCGAGCATCGGGCGCTTTATCGCCTGGCGCAAGGCCAATGGCGCGGGGCCGCAGAAGACGCGCACCTTCAACATCTTCGCCAGCGATGGTGAGGGCGAGCCGCAAGTGACGCTCGCCTGCTCGCGCATTCCCGGCCTCGCACCGGGCGAGGGGATGGGCGAGGGCGTGATCCCCGGCGGACGCTGCGCAAGGTTGCGCCTCACCGGCCCGGCCGATGATCTGGAGGCGCCTGCCAACTGGCTCTACCGCGAATGGCTGCCCGCCAGCGGCGAGGGCTTGCGCGACTTTCCGCTGTTTGCCGAGCGCAGCAATTTCGGCCCCGGCATCCCGGAAGGCGAGATGGTGACCGATCTCTACCTGCCTCTGGCCTAGCCGCCGCGCGCGGGCTAGGCGGCGGGGCATGACCGCAATCGTCCTCGTCCAGCCCGAAATTCCCGGCAACACCGGGGCGGTGGGGCGCACCTGCGTGGCGCTCGACATGGAGCTGATCCTGATCCACCCGCTCGGCTTCGAGATCTCGGACAAGCGGGTGAAGCGCTCGGGCCTCGATTACTGGCCGCACGTGCGCCTCGCCGAATATGCCAGCTGGGACGCATTCCTGGCCGCCCGCGCGCCGCGGGAGGATCAGGTGTTCCTGTTCGAGGAGTTCGGCGCGCGGTCATTCTACGAGCCCGATTACCCGGAGGACGCCTTTCTGGTGTTCGGGCAGGAGACCAAGGGCATCCCGCAAGCGATCCTCGCGCGGCATGAAGGGCGCCTGTTCAAGCTGCCGATGCGCAGCGAGGTGATCCGTTCGCTGAACCTTGCCAACACCGTGTCGGCGGCGGCCTATCAGGCGCTCAGGGGCAGGATCTAGGCGCGGGAAAATTCCCGCTTGCAGCGTGCAAATGGCTCTGTCAGGTTGCCGCTCAGGGTCAAACGAGAGGGGCGCATTTACCATGAAGTTGCTGCATTATGCAGCGCTTGCGCTGATGGCGGCAGTGCCATCGGTAGCAGGCGCGCAGGCGATCAAGACCGAACCGCCGATGAAGGTGTTCACTGCTGCCGAGATCGAAGCGGTGGCGATGCCCGATCTGGCCTACACCCCCGATCCCACGATCGCGGCGGATTTCGACAAGTATTTCTTCTTCCACCGCGCCGATACCAGCTTCGATCAGGCCTATTTCGACATCACCGAATGCGATTCGCTCGCGAGCGGGATCAACTTCTACATGGGCGCCGATAGCGCCGCGATCAGTTCGGCGATGAGCCAGTACGGCGTGCTCGCCGGCGGGATCGGCGGGGCGATTGGCGGGCTGATGGCCGACGCGATCTTCGGCAGCGCCGAACGTCGCCGGATCAAGCGGATCAACCTGCGCAACTGTATGTTCTACAAGGGTTATGACCGCTACGGCCTGGAAAAGGAGCTGTGGCAGGCGTTCCATTTCGAAGAAGGCCTCAGCCGCGAAAACGCCAAGGATCGGGAGGCCGCGCTGATGAAGCAGGCGCGCGTCGCCTCCGGCCCCAAGCCCAAGCTGGAGGTGCTCGAACCATGAAGCGCATCATCACCCTGATCGCAGGCGCGCTGGCGCTGGCGGCGACCCCCGCGGCGGCGGAAAAGCTCAAGCCCGATGTCGCCGAATACAAGGCGATCGAATTGAAGAACCTTGCCTCGGGCAAGGCCAAGATCGATCCGGCCAAGGCCTATATCTACATCAAGAGCCCCCAGAACCGCACCTATGGCGTGTTCCTGAAGACGCCCAATGCCGCGGAAATCGCCAATTACGAGGCCAAGTGGCGCGAGGAATTCGAGGAGGCCAAGGAGGACTATCCCAAGAAGCTGGCGACCTACAACGCCTCCAAGCAGACCGGCCGCCCGCTCAAGAACAAGCCGGTCGAGCCGACCGAGGAAAACTTCGCCATCGCGGATATCGACCTGCGCATGATCGTGCCCTTCGGCCCGCAATTCGTGTTCGACAAGACCGAGGCGCCCGCCAAGAGCTTCTCCTATCTCATCGAGGTCGAGCCGGGCGAATATACGTGGTTCGGCCCGATCCTCTATCTGCCCGGCGCCGCGACCGGGGGGCAGTGCTATTGCATGGGCTCGGTCAAGTTCGAGGCCAAACCGGGGCAGATCACCTCGCTCGGCGATTTCCTCAGCCTCGGCTGGGCGGATCGCAAGGCGCTGGAAGCTTCGACCTTCCAGCGCGAGCTGATGCCCGATCGCCCCGCCGTGCCGACCGACTGGAGCACGCCGGAGAGCCTTGCCAAATACACGGTCGTGAAGGCCGATCTGCGCGCGGCGGGCAAACGCAACAATTTCCTCAACGCGCTGGTCGGGCGGATCCCGCCGGTGCCGGGGGTGCTGGCCTATAACCGCGACGTGCCGATTGATCTCGTCGGGCTGGCCGAGGCGGAAGCCAAGGCCAAGGCCGAAGCCGAGGCCGCGCGGTTGGCACAGGAAGAGGCGCGGGCCAAGGCCGAGGCGGAGGCTGCTGCCGCCGCCGCCGCGGCTGCGCCTACTCCAGCCCCAGCGCAGTAAGGTTCATCGTGGCCGCGTTGTAGCTTGCTTCGGCCAGCCGGCCGGCAAGCTCGGCGCGGATCGCCTTGATCTGGGCGTTGGCGGCGGTTTCCTCGCGCTGGTTGACGAAGAAGAAGTCGCCCGCCCCCAGCCGGAACCGGGTGCGTTCGGCCTGCACCATCGCATTGGCCTGCTTGACCTCGGCATCGGCAAGGTCGGCAAGGCGCAGCGCGGCCGACAGGTTGGCAAGGATGTTGCCGACATCGGTGGTGATCTGGTCGGCGATCCGGCGCTGGCGCAGTTCGGTCTCGCGCAGCTCGGCCTCGGCGCGCTGCAAGGCACCGCGCGCGGTGCGGCGCTGGAGCGGGACCGAAAAGGTCAGGCCCACCACCGTATCGGTCGAATCGAACCCCGGGCCGCCGGGGCCGATCTGGCCAAAATCGCGCGACAGCTCGACCGAGGCGTTGAGCGATGGCTTGAGGTCGTTTTCGCGCAAGGCGACCTTGTTGGTCGCGCGTTCGAGCGCGAGTTTGAAGGTCTGGAGTTCGGGCCGGTTCTGGATCATCTCGCTGAGCGGCAGCGCGGCGAGCTTGTCCGCCGGGGAAATCTCGCGGAAGCGCGCCATGTCGGGCAGCATTTCACGGGTCGGCACGATCATCCGCCCGTCCGACCCACGGATATAGAACCCCAGCGAATTGGCGGCGGTGGTGAAGTTGCGCTTGGCCTCTTCCAGCAGCGAGCGGCGGGCGAGCAGGTTCTGCTCGTTCTCGGTCAGCGCGATGCGTGCGCGCGCGCCTTCGTTCACCTCGCGGGTGAGGCCGATCTGGCGCGCTTCGGCGATTTCGAGCAGTTCCTCGAACACCCGGATTTCCTCGCCCGCCGCGACCCAGCGCCAATAGGCGCGCAGCGCTTCGTGCTGGACGTTCAATTGCACCAGCAGCACATCGAGCTGGGCCTGCGATGCGGCAAGGCGCGTGTCCTCGAGCGCGAAGCGGCGGCTGTCGATGTCGCGGTTGCGCAGCAGCGAGAACAGCGCGCCGACCTTCACCTCGCCCAGCGCGTTGGTGTAGTTGTAGTTCTCGTAAGTCGGGAAGTCGCCCGAGGAGACGCGGTAGGAGCCGAACACTTCCGCGCCAAAGGGCATCAGCGGCTGGCGCGCTTCGACCTTGCCGAACCCGCCCGAATAGTAACCGGTCAGGCGATCATAATATTCGCCCTTGAGCATCAGGTCGAAGGCGCCGTCGGCGCCGAGCTGGTCGGCGCGGGCGGCGGCCTCGCGTTCGAAGGCTTCGAGCACCTGCGGGAAGGTGAGGGCCGAGGAGCGCAGCACTTCTTCAGGCAGCAGCGGCCCGGTGGTGAGCGCCACGTCGAGCGGGTCTCCCACCGGCTCGATATTCTGCGCGACCGCGGGCGCGCCGCTCGCCAGCGTCAGCGCCAGCAGGGCGCAGGCGGCGAGCAGGGCGCCCGGCCGCCGCAAGGCAGGACTTCGGCGCATCGTCAGTTGGCCGATCCGCTGCTGCTGCCGCTGGCGCTGGCCGTGCTGGAAGGCGCGGGAAGTTCGGGCGGGAAGTTGTTGAGCTGACGCCAGATCTCGTAGCCGACCGGCACCGTCTCCAGCAGCACCCAGGCCTGCACCACCGCGCCAAAGCGGACGTAGCGTTCTTCCGGCCAGCCATAGCCGTCGAGCTTTTCCTCGGCGATCAGCACGCGGAAGCGGCCATTGACCTGCGCCGACTGGTCGACCGCGATGACCTTGCCGCCGAAGGTGCCGACCGCGACCGAGGGCCAGCCGGAAAACTGCACCGCGGGCCAGCCTTCGAACTGGATGCGGGCCTTGTCGCCCGGTCGCACCAGCGCGACATCGCGCCCGTCGATGAAGATTTCGATCACGCGCTCGGCCCCGTCGGGCACGAAGGTCGCCAGCACATCGCCGGCCTTGATGAAGGTCGCGGCATCGCCGGCATTGAGGCTCTGGATGAAGCCATCGCGCGGGGCGCGCACGATCTGTTCGGACTGGCGCGCGATGTTGACATCGGCGCGGTTCAAATCGGCCTGCGCGGCGGCGACCTTGCCCTGCATATCGGCGACCTTGATCTGCGCCAGCTCGTAATCGCGCCTTGCAGCGAGCCCCGCCTCGAACAGTTCGCGGCTGCGGCGTTCGTCAATCTGGGCGGTGGCGAGCGCGGACTGGGCGGCAGCCAGTTGCAGTTCCATCTGCGCGCGTTCGGCGCGCAGGCGATCGAGCAGATTGGGGTCGATGTCGGCGATGCGGACGATGGGATCGCCCTTCTTCACCGAAGAGCCATCGCGGACATACCATTCCTCGATCCGGCCCGGCACCAGCGCGTTGATATCCTGCCGCCGCTCGTTCGGGCTCAATGTCGTCACCACGCCCCGGCCCGAGGTGGTCTGCACCCAGGGCACATAGAGCAGAAAGGCAACCGCGATGACGATCGCGGCCAGCAGCATCACGAACACCGCCCGCATCACCCGCGGCGTCTTGATCGACGCCAGCGTGGTGAAATGCGCCATGTCTTCCTTGCGCGTTGCCATGATCATTCGCCTCCCGTGGTGAGCAGGCGGCCGGCAGTGGCGGCGGCGAACTGGTCGAAGTTGGTGAACACGCGCTGGCGGCTGGCCTCAAGATAGAGGAAGCGGTCGAAGCCCAGATCGGTGCGGCGGTTGGAGAAGTAGATCACGGTCGTATAGGCCTGCGCGCGCAGTTCGTTGACCGCGCGGGCGATGGGTTCGGGATCGAGCAGGTCGAACAGGCGGCTGAGCACCAGAATGCGCGGGCGTTCGAGCAGCGCATTGGCGAGCTTCAGCTGCTGCAATTCGACCGCCGAGAGCGGATAGCCGGTCGAGGCGAGCGGGGTGTCGAGACCCTTGTCGAGCGTGGCGATCATGTCGGCAAGGCCAACCGTTTCCAGCGCGCCGATCATCCGCTGCGGGGCAGTGTCGGGGCAGGACAGGGCGAGATATTCGCGGATCGTCATTTCCACCGTGCTCGGGCGGTCGAGCACGTGGACATTCTTGCGCAGGTGGTGCGGCTCGATCGCCTTCATGTCGATGCCGCCCAGCGTCGCGATCCCGCCTTCGGGCAAGACATGGAGCTTCAGCAGGTTGGTGAACAATCGCTGGATGCCGTGCTGGCTGGCGGCGGCCATGATGATCGAGCCGCTCGGGATTTCGAGATCGAACTGCACCTCCTCGTGCCGGGCGCGCCCACGCACGCCCTTCATCACGATGGTGTGATCCGGCCCGTCGAAGGGATCGGCGCCCTTGGGCTGTTCCTGCTCGACATCGTAGAACTGCGAGATTTCCTCGACCGCGGCGAACAAGTCGTAGAAATAGCCGAGGTAGCTGCCGAGCTGCGCAACCCCGGCAAAGGCGGCCGACAGCACCAGCTCGGCCGCGACCAGCTGGCCCAGCGTCAGCTGGTTCTGGATCACCAGCCACCCGCCCAGCCCCAGCAGCGCCGCGCTGGCGGCAGCATACATCAGCAGGAAGGCGATGGTCTGCGAGAACAGGTGGCGGAAGTGCCGCTTGCGATCCTTGATGTAGGAGGCGGTGTAATCGTCGGTCTTGTCGAGCGCGTAGTCGATCCGGCGCTGCGACTTGAAGAAGCCGTTCGAGCTGCCGAGCGTATCCAGCCACGCCGCCGTCGCGTGCTTGGCATGGCTGAGGTCGACCCCGGTGCGCAGCGCGCGGCTGCCCCATGCCAGCCAGACCACCCAGATCAGCGCGATCATCACCAGCGTGAAGCCGAGGAAATAGGGGTGATAGAGGCTCACCAGCACGAACCCGACCGCGATCTGCAACAGCACGGTAAAGCCGCCGATGAACAGGATCGGGATTGCGGTCTGGACATAGACCACATCGAAATAGCGGTTGAACAGCGCGCCCTTCTTGGCGTCGGAGAAGAAAGGGTTCTGGGCATAGACCGCGATCAGCGAAATCTCGGCCACCATGCGCGCGTAGAAACGGCGGGCGAACAGCTCCATGAGGTGGACGCGCAAGGCGTAGATCATGCTGGAGATGAACAGGAGGCCGAACAATGTCAGCGCCAGCACCACCAGCGGCGCGGTGAGTGCGGTGTTGGCGATGGTGTTGATCAGCATCTGCACCGAAATCGGTGTCGCCAGCGAAAGCAGGCTGATGCCGATGCCATAGACCGCCGCGAGCCAGTAGAAATTCGCCTCGGGCTTCAGGATGTCGAAGAAAATCCTGAAGAATTTCACGAGGCTGATCTGCGACCCGTAACTCTGGCCTTCGCCTGCCATGACAGCCTTTCCGTTGCCAAACCTGTGTTTGCGCGGTTCGCCCCCTTCGGCCGGATGCCGGAGGTGGGAGCCGCTTTGCATTGTGTGCAACATTGCCGCGCCGCAAGCGATTAATCATCCAGCGGCCCTGCGGTTCCAGCGCCGGAAGAATACCTGCAACTTCTTGAAGATGCATAGCTATCAGAAGCTATTGCGAGGCAATGTCGTGTTGCAGCCCCGTTAGCGCGCAAAGCTTGCGGATAGCTGAACCAACCGCGATGATGCGCCTCCCATGGCACCGCGCAGCGCAGAAAATGCAACCGACACCCGAACGCTGCTGCTGGTCGGCGGCGGGCACGCCCATGTTGCGGTGCTGGCCGACTGGGCAAGGGCAGGGCCGCCGCCGGGGGTGCGCACGCTGCTGCTCACTCCTGACCGGCACCTGCGCTATTCCGGAATGGTGCCCGGCTGGCTGGCAGGGCAGCACGGCCCGCGAGAAGGGCGGGTCGATCTGGCAGCGCTCGCCGCCCGTGCCGATGTGACCTTGATCGCCGACCGCTGCGCTGCGCTCGATCCCGAGGCGCGGGTGGTGACGACCGCCAGCGGCGCGCGGATCGCTTTCGACCATGCCAGTGTCGATACCGGCGGGATCGGGCGCGCCGCCGCGGTGCTGGGGGATGACCCGCGCCTCATCGACGTGCGCCCGATCGGCGCCTTTGTCGATCAGGTCGCGGCCCGGCGTGCGGGGCTTGCCCGTGTGGTCGTGGTCGGCGGCGGAGCGGCAGGCGTGGAGCTGGCCTTCGCCCTTCGCAACCTTGCCGGCGCAGCGGTGCGGCCCGACGTCAGGCTGGTGACGGGCACGGGCGGGCTGCTCCCCGGCTTTGCCGCCAGCGTCCAGCGCCGCGCGGCGGCAGCGCTTGTGCGGCAGGGCATTGTCCAGATAGCGGGGCCAGCCCGCTTCGCGCATGGCGCGTTGATGGCGGGCGGGCAGAGCCTCGAACCTGCCGATGCCATCATCGCCGCAATCGGCAGCGCAGCGCCGCAATGGGCGCGGGCAAGCGGACTGGCGGTCGATCCTGACGGCTTCATCGCCGTCGATGCGCGCCAGCAATCGCTCTCCCACCCGCATATCTTCGCGGTCGGCGACGTCGCTGCCCGCCGCGATCGCCCGCTCGCCCATGCGGGCGTTCATGCGGTGATGACGGGGCCGGTGCTCGCTGCGAACCTGCGCAGCGTGCTGACAGGCCGCGCCCCCGCGCGTGCCTATCGCCCGCGCCGCCACAGCCTTTACCTGCTCAACACCGGCGATGGCTCTGCAATCCTCAGCTATGGCCCGCTCGCAGCGCAAGGGGCATGGGTGCTTGCCCTCAAGCATCGGATCGACAAAGGCTGGATTGCGCAATACGCTGCTGTCACAGGCACAGTGTAACCAGCCGCCGTGCCGGGGCGAATGGCCTGCCAAAAGGGATCGGGACTGCTCGTGAAAAAGCTCGCCATCATCGCCGTTCTGGCCGCGCTGGTCATCGCCTATTTTGCGCTTGGCCTGGGCCAATATCTCTCGATTGCGGGGATCAAGGCGGTCGCTGCGCAGGCTGCCGCGATCCAGCAGGACAATCCGCTGGCGGTGGCGGCGGGGTTCTTTGCGATCTATGTCGCGGTCACCGGCGCATCGCTGCCGGGCGCTGCGATCCTGACGCTGGCGGCAGGCGCGCTGTTCGGGGTGCTGTGGGGGACTGTAATCGTCTCCTTCGCCTCGACCATCGGCGCGACCCTGGCCTTCCTGTCCTCGCGCTATGTGCTGCGCGACAGCATCGAGGCGCGGTTCGGCGAGCGGCTGAAGGCGATCAACGCCGGGCTTGAGCGTGACGGGGCGTTCTATCTGTTCAGCTTGCGGATGATCCCGGCCTTCCCGTTCTTCATGGTCAATCTGGTGATGGGCCTCACCCGCATCCGCACGCTGACCTTCGTGTGGGTCAGCCAGTTGGGGATGCTGCTGGGAACGGCGGCCTATGTGAATGCGGGCACGCAGCTTGCCCGGATCGAAAGCACCAGCGGGCTGCTGTCGCCCACGCTGATCGGCAGCTTCGTGGCGCTCGGCATCGTGCCGTGGATCGCCAAGGGCATCATCGGGGTAATCAAGCGCCGCCGGGTCTATGCCGGGTTCAAGCGGCCCGCAAAGTTCGATCGCAACATGGTGGTGATCGGCGCAGGCTCGGCGGGGCTGGTCTCGGCGCTGATCGCGGCGACGGTGAAGGCCAAGGTGACGCTGGTCGAGGCGCATCAGATGGGCGGCGATTGCCTCAACACCGGCTGCGTGCCGTCCAAGGCGATCATCAAGAGCGCCAAGATCGCGCACCAGATGCGCCATGCCGACAAGTATGGCCTTGCCGCCACCGCTCCGCAAGTGCCGCTCAAGGCGGTGATGGCGCGGGTGCTGGAGGCGATCAAGACCATCGAGCCGCACGACAGCGTCGAACGCTACACCGGCCTCGGCGTCGATGTGGTCGAGGGCTATGCGCGGATCATCGACCCCTGGACGGTCGAAATCGCCCGCAATGATGGCGGCACCCAGCGGCTGACGACGCGCTCCATCGTGATCGCGTCGGGCGCAGAGCCGGTGGTGCCCGACATTCCGGGGATCGAGGCCAGCGGCTATGTCACCAGCGAGACGCTGTGGACCACCTTCGCGCAGATGGACGAAGCCCCGCGCCGGATTGCGGTGCTGGGCGGCGGGCCGATCGGGTGCGAATTGTCGCAGGCCTTTGCGCGGCTCGGCAGTGAGGTCACGCAGATCGAGCGCGGCGCGCGGGTGCTGGCGCGCGAGGACGACGATGTCAGCGCGCTCGCGCGGGCGGCGCTCGAAGAATCGGGCGTGCGGGTGCTGACGGGGCACAAGGCGCTGCGGATCGAAGACCGCACGCTGATTGCCGAGGCTGGCGGGCAGGAGGTGCGCGTGCCCTTTGACGCGCTGATCGTGGCGGTGGGCCGCAAGGCGCGGCTGACGGGCTTCGGGCTGGAAGATTTGGGCGTGGACACGGCCAAGACCGTGGTGACCGACGAATTCCTCGCCACCAAGTTCCCCAATATCTTTGCCGCAGGCGATGTCGCCGGGCCGTATCAGTTCACCCACACCGCCAGCCATCAGGCGTGGTATGCGAGCGTCAACGCGCTGTTCGGCACCTTCCGCAAGTTCAAGGCCGATTACCGCGTGATCCCCGCCGTCACCTTCCTCGATCCCGAAGTCGCGCGCGTCGGCCTTAACGAGCGCGAGGCGGCAGAGCAGGGCATCGCGGTCGAAGTCACCCGCTATGACCTCGACGATCTCGACCGCGCGATCGCCGAGAGCGAGACCAAGGGCTTCGTCAAGATCCTCACCCCGGCAGGCGGCAAGGACACGGTGCTGGGCGTGACCATTGTGGGCGCGGGTGCGGGCGAATTGCTCGCCGAATATGTGCTGGCGATGAAGCACGGGCTGGGCCTCAACAAGATCCTCGGCACGATCCACGCCTATCCCACGATGGTGGAGGCCAACAAGTTTGCCGCGGGCAACTGGAAGAAGGCGCACAAGCCCGAAGGCCTGCTGCGCTGGGTCGAGCGCTATCACGGTTGGATGCGCGGCTGACGCGATGGAGCTGTTCGACCAGTTGCGCGGCGCGATCGGCATTGCCGCCTTGATGCTGGCGGCATGGGCGATCAGCGAGAACCGCAAGGGCCATCCCGGCTGGCGCTGGATGGCAGGCGCGCTCGCCTTGCAGGGGTTGCTGGCGCTGCTGATCGTGCGCGTACCCATTGTGTGGGAGGCGGTCGGCCTCGTGAACAATGCGGTGAGCGCGGTTGAGGCAGCGACGCTCAAGGGCTCGGCCTATATGTTCGGCTATCTCGGCGGGGCGGAGCTGCCCTTTGCGCTGAAGCCGGGCGCGCAGCCGCCGCTGGTGATCGCCTTCCAGATCCTGCCGCTGGTGATCGTGTTTTCCGCCCTGTCGGCGCTGCTGTGGCACTGGGGCGTGCTGCGCTGGATGGTGAACGGCCTCAGCTTCCTGCTGCGCCGCAGCCTTGGCGTGTCGGGCGTGGTCGGCCTGTCGGGCGGGGCGAGCGTGTTTCTCGGCGTGGTCGAGGCGCCGCTGGTGACCCGCGCCTATTTCGCCCGCGTCTCGCGTAGCGAGCTGTTCCAGATCATGACCCTGACGATGGCGACCATCTCGGGCGCGATCCTGATCCTCTATGCGACCACCCTCAAGGCGACCGTCCCCGATGCGGTCGGCCACATGATTGCCGCCTCGCTGATCTCGCTTCCCGCCGCGCTGCTGATCGCGCGGCTGATGGTGCCCCCGGCGCAGGGCGACAGTGCGACCGAGGTGGAGCAGGAAGACCCCGGCCTTCGCTACGAAGGCGCGATCGATGCCATCGTCAAGGGCACGATGGACGGGATGCAGCTGTTCCTTGCGGTGATAGCGGTGATCATCACCGTCTTCGCGCTGGTGGCGCTGGTCGACGGGATGCTCGCCGCGCTGGTGCCCTCCGTGGAGGGCGCACCGCTCACGCTCAAGCGGATGCTGGGCTGGGGGCTTGCGCCCGTCATGTGGCTGCTGGGCGTCCCCTGGGGCGAGGCGCAGGCGGCAGGCGCACTGATGGGCACCAAGGCGGTGCTCAACGAATATGTCGCCTATCTCGAACTCGCCGCGCTGCCCGCAGGCACGCTGGGGCCGCGCGCGACGCTGATCGTCACCTATGCCCTGTGCGGGGTGGCGAACCTTGCCAGCGTCGGCCTGCTGGTCTCGACCATCGGCACCCTGTGCCCCGAACGCCGGGCCGAGGCCGCGGGGCTGGGGATGAAGAGCTGGATCAGCGGCAACCTCGCCAGCGCCATGACGGGGGCGTGGATCGGGCTGGTGACATGGTGAGACGCCATGCTTGATGCCCGCCTGCGCCCCCTGATCGACCCGCCGCTCAACCGCGCAGGCGCGGCGCTGGCGCGGGCGGGCGTGACCGCCAATGCGCTGACCTTCACCGGGCTTGCGCTGGGGCTGACGGGCGCGGGGGCGATTGCGCTGGGCCACATCGGCTGGGGGCTGGCGCTGATCATCGCCAACCGGCTGCTCGACGGGCTCGACGGAGCGGTGGCACGGGCGCGCGGGCCATCCGACCTTGGCGGCTATTTCGATATTGTCGCGGATTTCGCTTTTTATGTCGCGGTGCCGCTCGGTTTCGGCATCCTCAATCCCGCCAACACGCTGCCTGCGCTGGTGCTGGTCGCCAGTTTCGTGCTGACCGGGGTGAGCTTCCTCGCCTTCGCGGTGATCGCCGCCAAGCGCGGGGCGAGCACCGAGGCGCATGGGCGCAAGAGCTTCTTCTATTCCACGGGGCTGGCCGAAGGCGCCGAGACCATCGCCGTGTTCATCGCCATGTGCCTGTGGCCCGCATCGTTCGGCTGGATCGCCTATGCCTATGCGGGCCTGTGCGTGCTGACCGTGTTCCAGCGCAGCGCGATGGCGGCGCGCGACTTTAGCGGCTAGCCGTTCCCAGCAAGGTTTCGGTGCGGTTGCGCAGATCGTTGATGCGCGCGGTGTTGGCGCCGATGTCGCTCACGCCCACCCGGCTGACCGAGCGGAAGTCGATCTGCGTCTCGCCGACGCGCGCCACGATATCGTCCTTGAAACCGAACCAGAAGGTCTCGGCCACGCCCTCGACCGTGCCGGCGGCTTCGTCGGTGCGGATGTCGGTAAGGCCCATCGCCGTCATCGCCGCCTTGACCGCAACGATGCCTTCCGCCTTGCCTGCGCCGCCGAGCGGCAGCGGGGCCGGGCGGTCGGGCTTGGCGGTGATGATCTGGGCGAGGCTCTTGACCTTCAGCTCGTCCGAGACCCGCTCCTTGTACGGCTCGATCTGGCCAAGCGGGGTCTGATAATCATTGACCGGATTGGCCCCGCTCTTGGTGCGTTCGGCCATGACTTGGGCGGAAAAGACCGGCGGGTTGCCGGTGTCGGTGGCAATGTCGCTGATCGGGTTTTCGCCCGCCTTGCCGCCAGCGCTCATGAACATCACCAGCGCCGCGCCCGGCACCGCAAGCCCGAGGATTGCTGCCGCGATCGGCGCATTGGTGCGCGGCTTGGCCCGCGCGGCGAGGATCAGCGAGACAAGCGCTGCAAGTGCAGTGACCCCCAGCACGATCATGCCGCCTGTAAAGGTCAGGGTGAGCAGGCCGAACTGCCAGCTCCAGATGCCGAGCTTGGTGCCGAAGGCGGCGATCACGAAGAACACCGGCAGGAAGGCCAGCAGGGCGAGGACGAGTTTGGTGTGCTTGGGCAAGGTCATCATGCGCCAAGCATAGCGTCCGGTCTCGTCATGGCAATCATTGCAGACGCACATTGCAGGCTGAGGCAATTTCGGCGGAAACCCTTTTGGGTCATCTGCGTTGGAAGGGTTGGCGGAGTTGGGGAGAGGGCGGCGCAAATGCATGAAGTCCCGCTTTCCACGCCCCAGAATCTCGGTTATGGCCCGCTGGGATGCGGGAGGAACAAGTTGTTCAGAGGACAAACGACTATGAAGCGTAATTTCCTGATGGGCGCGGCCGCGCTGGCGGCACTCGCTACTCTTTCGGCGTGCGGTGGCAAGAAGGCTGAAGAGCCGGCGGCTCCGGCTGCGACCGAAACCGCGGCTGCCGAACCGGCGGCTGCCGAGACCCCGGCTGCGGCGGCTGACGCCGGTGCCAAGGTCGAATATGCCAGCTTCACCACCGATGTCGCTGCGGGCGAAAAGGTGTTCGCGCTGTGCCGTTCGTGCCACGTCCTCGACGAAGGCGTGAACCGCGTCGGCCCGTCGCTCTACAACGTCGTCGGCCGCAAGTCGGGCTCGGTTGCAGGCTTCGCCTATTCGGACGCCAACAAGGCGAGCGGCGTGACCTGGACCGAGGAAGTCCTGTTCGAATACCTCAAGGACCCCAAGGGCTTCATGCCGGGCACCAAGATGGCGTTCCCGGGCGTCAAGGGCGATCAGGATCGCGCGAACCTGGTGGCCTATCTCGCCAGCACCAAGAAGTAAGCTTCACCGCCTTCGGGCGTGAACGGGGCGGCGCAAGGGTTTCCTTGCGCCGCCCTTTTCTCTTGCCGCGTCTCTAGGCCGCGCGTCAGGCAGCCAGCAGGCGTTCGTCGACCGGGCAGTGGCGGGCGAGATATTGCTCGTGGGTCGGAAGGCTGGCGACGGCGCGGGTGATCAGCGTCTTGAGGTTGGCAAGGAATTCATTGAGCTGCGCGGGCGCGATCTGATCGGCCATCGGGTCGTAATCGGCTGGCATCACGCCTTGCCCCAGCATCACCTGCACCCAGCTCGCATCGCGGAACAGATCATCGACATCGCGCCCAACCCTGCCTGACGCGGCGAACAGCGCGATCTTGGCCGTGAGGCTGTCGGGCACGTCCATGTGCTTGCAATAGCGCCAGAATTCCGAGTCCTCGCGCGCGGTCTGATGGTAATGCAGGATCAGGAAGTCGCGGATCTGGGCAAATTCCGCCGCGCAGCGCCGGTTGTATTCATCGCGCATCGCCGAAGGCTCGCCGCGGCGCGGGAAGAGCTGGATCAGCCGGCTGACATGGGACTGGATGAGGTGGATCGAGGTCGATTCGAGCGGTTCGAGAAAGCCGCTCGAAAGGCCGATGGCGACGCAATTGTGCGCCCAGAACGCCTGCCGCCGCCCGGTGGTAAAGCGGATCGGCCGCGGATCGCCCAGCGCCTTGGTGTCGAGCCCCGCCATCAGCACATCGGCCGCCGCGTCGTCGGTGGTAAAGCCTGAGGAATAGACGTGCCCGTTGCCCGTGCGGTGCTGGAGCGGGATGCGCCACTGCCAGCCGGCATCCCTCGCGGTAGCGCGGGTGTAGGGGACAAGGGTCGGCAGCCGCTCGGAGGGCACCGCCAGCGCGCGGTCGCAGGGGAGCCATTTCGACCAGTCGTCGTAGCCCACCCCCAGCGTCTCGCCCAGCAGCAGGCTGCGAAAGCCCGTGCAGTCGATGAAGAAATCGCCCGCGACCACTGTGCCGCCCTTGAGGGTGATCGCGGTGATATCTCCGCTTTCCCCATCGCGCGCGACGCTTTCGACGATCCCCTCGGTGCGCGTCACCCCGCGCCCTTCGGCATAGGCGCGCAGGAACAAGGCGTAGCGGCTGGCGTCGAAGTGGTAGGCATAGGCCAGCCCCGTCATCGCGGTGTTGCCCACCCGGTCGAGCTTGCCGAAGCGCGCCTGATCCGCCGCCAGCTGGTGCAGCGAGAAATCCCACAGCCCCTTGGGATCGCCCGCATCCCCGGCATGGCGCCGCCAATAGTGGTGGAAGGCGACATTGCCGAGGGTCATCCCCGTGTCGCCGAAGGTGTGGAGATAGCGGCTGCCCTTGCGCCCCCAGTCGACGAACTCGATCCCGAGCTTGAAGGTGCCCGAGGTCGCGCGCAGGAATTCGTTCTCGTCGAGGCCGAGGATCGCGTTCAGCCGGATGATCTGCGGGATCGTCGCCTCGCCCACGCCGACCGTGCCGATCGCCTCGCTCTCGACCAGTTCGATGCTGAGTCGCTCGCCCAGCAGGCGGGCAAAGGCCGCCGCCGTGATCCACCCCGCGGTGCCGCCGCCGACGATTACCAGCTTCCTGACTTCTGGCCGCTCCATCCTCTGTGTCCCTTGTCTGCGCGCTATCCCGCCGCCGGGCGGAAGAAGGCATTGATCGTCAGCCGCCCCGCGCGCGGATCGGCGCTCAGTGGCGTGTGGTTGTCGATCACCCCGCTATGCAGGATGTTCCCGCGGTAGAACACCGCCTGGTTGAAGTGCCCCGGCACCACATGGGTGCGCGCGAAATGCGGCGCGCCATCGGTGGTGTAGGCCGCGGGCGGCAGGCCGGTCTTGGCGACATCGGCCTGCAAGGCGCTGGCATAGCGCGGGAAATCGGCCGCTGTCAGCGCCTCCAGCCCGGTGCTCTGATGGCGGAAGAACGCCGTGCCGCCGTGACCGGTGGTGTGGAGGTAGAGCATCATCGCGATCTGGGTCGGATCGGTGCCGTCGACATGGGGCAGGCGCTGGATCGGGAGGAGATCGGCGGGCGGCGTGGTGACGAGCGAATACCACGCCTGCATCTCCCACGGGCGGCCATAGGGGCCGAACCACTGGTCGAGCAGCGGCGCAAGCTGGGCCAGCCACATCCGGCACACCCCCGGATCAAGCGGGGCACGCTCGCCCGGATATTGCGGCGTGATTTTTGCAAATTTTTGCAAAACCGCAGCGGAGATTGCGGTCTCCGGAGATTCGAGGAAGCCATCGACATTCACAAGCGTATGATTGTGCGATGAAAACCGCTCGACCCGCGCAGAAGCGAGCGCAATTTCCCACCCCGCAAGGGGCGCGTGAGGGGGCGAGGCGGGGGTGGCGGCCATGAACGGGAGCCTATCAAATCGCGTTCCACAGTCCACGAGGATTACATAGTGCGTTGTTTATAAGCGTGAAAAAATCCGGCGCTCGGGATTCGAGGGAGCGATCCGGACTGTGGCGCTGCTGGCGCGCCTGACAACGCACGCGGGCAGGGGAAAACTGTGTCAATCCAGCCACAATCTGGTGCACAAGTCGCGGCAAGGCGTTCGTCCTTGCGGCAATCGTGTCACTCAAGGCATTGAAGTATATCAAAAATGTTGCGGAATGTCGATCCCTCGACGGTTCTGTCATTTGCCCGTTTACCTGAGGTTCAGGTTGGTCTATGAAAAAACCTGCAAAAGCGCACGCTCAGGGGCGCTTGCAGGAGGGGACTTCTGATGAAAACGAACGGGATCAATGCAAGCGCGCGTCTGCTCTGCGGGGCCGCTACCTTTCTGGCGCTCGCGGTAACCGGCGCGCCGGTGATGGCGCAGGACGCGGAAGAGCCGGCCGCGGTCGAGGGTGAGGCCGAAGGTGAGGCGATTGTCGTCACCGGTATCCGCCAGTCGATCCAGTCCTCGCTCGATGCCAAGCGCGAAGCCACCTCGATCGTCGAAGTGATCACCGCCGAAGACCTCGGCCTGCTGCCCGACCTGTCGATCGCCGACACCCTCGCCCGCCTGCCCGGCGTGACCGCCCAGCGCGTGCGCGGCCGTTCGCAGCAGGTCTCGATCCGCGGCCTCGGCCCGGACTTCTCGCTCTCGCTGCTCAATGGCCGCGAAATCGTCTCGGCGGGCAACAACCGCGGGATCGAGTTCGACCAGTTCCCGTCCGAACTGATTGGCACGGGCGTGGTCTACAAGACCGGTGACGCCCAGCTCGCCGCCATCGGCATTGCCGGCGCGGTCGACCTGCGCACCGTCAAGCCGCTCGATTCGAACAAGCGTCAGCTGACCGTCTCGGGCACCTACACCATCAATGACAGCGGTTCGCTGAACCCCGATTTCGCCGCCGATGGCTACCGCTTCTTCGGCAGCTACATCGACCAGAACGAAGCCGGCACGGTCGGCTGGTCGCTCGGCGTCACTGTGCAGTCGGTGCCGACCCAGTTCATCAGCCGCGAGCTGAAGACCCAGGACAACCGCGACAACAACGACCGCACCAACCTCGTCGGGCAGGTGCGCCGTGATGCCAATGGCGTGTTCTACCCCGCCGACAACCCGCGTCAGGGCGTGGTCAGCCGCAGCTTCGAGCGCACCTCGGTTGCCGGGAGCCTCCAGTTCGAGCCGACCGACCGCTTCCAGCTGACCCTCGACGGCTTCTACACCGACACCAGCGACAGCGGCATCTTCCGCGGCAGCGAAACCCCGATCGCCTCGTGGAGCGGCGCGACCTTCCAGGGCGCGACCGGCACCCGCGATTCCTTCGCCACCAGCGCGACCTATTCGGGCGTCGTGCCGATCCTGCGCACCGACACCGAAGGCAGCGAGGCTGAAATCTTCGCGCTCGGCGGCAACCTTGAATGGCAGGCGACCGACAACCTCGGCTTCGTGCTCGACTACGGTTACTCGACGCTCGATCGCAACGACATCGACTACGAAAGCTACGCCGGCACCGGCCGCGCGCGTTCGGGGCCGCAAGACCGCATGGTCTTCACCTTTGCGCCTGATGGGCAGTATTCGATCGACACCCAGCTCGATTACACCAACCCGGCCAACGTGCTGCTCACCGATCCGGGCGGGTGGGGCCAGGTCGGCTTCATCAAGCAGCCGCAGATCAATGACGAGCTGCACCAGCTGCGCGCGGAAACCTATTGGCAGTTCGATGGCGGCTTCATCGACCGCATCACGATGGGCTGGCTCTACACCGACCGGTCGAAGGACTTCGACTCGAACGAAAGCTTCCTGCGTCCCACCGCCGCCTTCGGCAACGGGCTGCGGGTGCCCACCAATGCCATCGTCGGCACGACCAACACCAAGAACCTCGGCTTCGATATGCTGGCCTACAACCCGGCCAGCTTCCTGACCGATGGCACCTATCTGGTCGAGAAGGCCACCTTTGACACCCAGTGGGTGGTCGAAGAGCAGATCCACAACTTCTACATCCAGGCCGATATCGACGGTGATCTGGGTTCGGTGCCGGTGCGCGGCAATATCGGCCTGCGTTATGCCGATACCGAACAGGGTTCGACCGGCACCATCGCGGGCGGGGTCAACTCGGTCAGCACCAGCTATGACAACTGGCTGCCGAGCATGAACCTCTCCTTCGAGATCATGCCCGACACCTTCATCCGCATCGCTGCGGCCAAGACGGTGACCCGCGCACGTCTCGATCAGATGACGGCGAACCAGAACATCGGCTTCAACCCGCTGGCCTGTGCCGATACCAACGCCGACCAGCGCCCCGATGTGCTGCTGCCCGGCTTCAACCCGCCCGCGCAGGTGTGCTTCAACCTCAGCGGCGGCAACCCGCTGCTGCAGCCCTACCGGTCGACCTCCTACGACATCTCGTTCGAGAAGTACTTCTCGCCGGGCACCGCGATCATCATCGCCGGTTTCCACAAGGATCTGTCGGACTGGATCATCGACTTCAGCGCGATTGCCGACATCTCGCAGTCGATCCGCAACTTCGGTGCCGGGTCGATCCTGCAGGGCAATCCCGACGCCGGGATCGGGATCATCAACGGGCCGGTCAACTTCTCGGATGGCACGATCACCGGGGTCGAAGGCACGGTGCGCCTCAACTTCGGCGATTTCAGCGATACGCTGGACGGGTTCGGCGGCTTTGCCAGCGTGACCTATGCCGATGCGCAGGTGCTCAACCAGAACAGCGTTCCGATCGACATTCCGGGCTATTCGGATGTCACCTGGTCGGGCGACGTGTTCTACGAAAAGTACGGCTTCCGCGCCAAGCTGGCAGCCCGCTATCGCAGCGGCTTCCTGTCGGAAGTGCAGAACTTCGACGGCTCGCTCTCGGGCGCGCGGGCGCAGCCTGAAACGATCCTCGACGCGCAGATCGGTTACACCTTCGAAAAGGAAGGCAGCTTCCTCAACGGGGTGCAGGTGCTCGCCGAAGTGTTCAACCTGACCAACGAGCCGTTCGTGACCGAAAACGTTCTCCAGAACGCGGCCGGAACCGCGGTGGTCGGCACCTTCCCGAGCCGCCACGAGCTCTACGGTCGGACGTTCCAGTTCACGATCCGCAAGAGCTTCTAAGCCACACGCCCTCGGGTCGCATTGAGGGTTGCAGGAAGGGCTCGCCAGTCATGGCGGGCCCTTTCTCTTTGGCGGCCGAAAGCGTGCCGGGGTTTACGCAAGTCTTAGCAGGTTTTGCGCAGGCGGCAGCGGGCCGTGCCCGCGCGCATCCGATGTTCCACGTGGAACAACGCGGCTTGTGCGGCAGTGCGGATCAGGCCGTGATCGGCGGGGCGGGGCAGTGGCGGGCGATGAACTCGCCGTGGCTCGGCATGGCGGCAACCGCTTCGTTCATCGCCTGGCGGATCTGGGCGAGCCGCTGTGCCACCGGCACCTGGGGCCGCATATCGGCAAACGGCGGGGCGCGCTCGGGGACGATCCCCTGACCCAGATAGACCGCGATCCAGCTGGGATTGGCGAACAGCTCGTGGCTCTCGGCCACCAGCGTGCCGTGGGCGCGGAAGTGGTCGATCTTGTATTGCAAGCTGTCGGGGATCGGCATGGCGGCGCAATAGCGCCACAGCTCGGAATCGTCCCGCTCGCAGGCCTTGTAATGGAGGATCAGGAAGTCCCGGATCAGCTCGTATTCCCTTGATGTCTGGGCATTATATTCGCGCACCAGCAGCGGCGACATGGCGGCATCGGGCAGCAGCGCGATGAGGCGCAGGATGCCGTATTGGATGAGGTGGAGGCTGGTCGATTCCAGCGGCTCCATGAACCCCGCCGACAGCCCGATGGCGACGCAGTTCTTCTTCCAGAATTCGCGCCGCTTGCCGGTCACGAAGCGCAAGGGACGCGGGTCAGCCAGCGCCTTGCCGTCGAGATTGGCGAGCAGCGTGGCGGAGGCCTCGTCCTCGGAGATGAACTGCGAGCAGTGCACATAGCCGTTGCCGGTGCGGTGCTGCAGCGGGATGCGCCACTGCCACCCCGCCGCGCGCGCGGTCGAGCGGGTATAGGGGGTGAACTCGCGGCGCTCGCAGGGAACGGCCACGGCACGATCACACGGGAGCCAGTGCTGCCAGTTGTCATAGCCCGCGTGCAGCGCCTCCTCGATCAGAAGCCCGCGGAAGCCGCTGCAATCAATGAAGAATTCGCCGCCAATTTGCGTGCCGCTGTCGAGCGTGACGCTCTCGATGAACCCGTCTTCGCCGCGCAGCGCGACGTCCACCACCTTGCCCTCGATCCGCCGCACGCCCCGGGCTTCGGCGAACCGCCGCAGGTAGGCGGCATAGAGCCCGGCGTCAAAGTGGTAGGCATAGTCGAAGGTCGACTGGATCAGCCGCCGGTCGGGCGAGGGGTGGGCGAACTTGCCCGCCTTCGCCATCGCCCAGCACATCGAAAAGTCGTCAATCGGGCCTTCCACCCGCTCCGCGAGATATTCGCGCATCCAGTGGTGATAGAAGGGAACCTGATCAAATTCAGCGCCATACTGGCCGAAGGGGTGGAAATAGCGGTGCCCCAGTTTGCCCCAGTCGACGAATTCGATCCCCAGCTTGAAGGACCCTTGCGTCTCGCGCACGAAGGTCGCCTCGTCGATGCCGAGCCGCTGGTTGAAATTGCGGATCGGCGGGATCGTCGCCTCGCCCACGCCGACCGTGCCGATCGCCTCGCTCTCGATCAGCGTGATGGCGCAGGCCTCGCCGACCGCATGGGCGAGCGCGGCTGCCGTCATCCATCCTGCGCTGCCGCCACCGACAATGACGATGCTTTTGAGCGGGTTGGCGGGCGTTGCTGTCATCCCCCGCAGCTTTCGCGGATCAGCAGGCTGGTTTCAAGCCGCTGCGAAATCGCCGGACCATCGCCCTTGTCGATCAGCTTCGACACCAGCATCCGGCCTGCCAAATTGGCGTCCTGATCGATGGTGGTGAGCTGCGGGGTGACGAGGCGGGCGGCCGGAATATTGTCGTATCCCACCACCGAGACGTCCTCGGGCACCCGCATCCCCGAGCGCGTCAGCGCCCGGATCGCGCCGATGGCGATAAGGTCGGACGCGGCGAACACCGCGTCGAAGCGCAAGCCCCGCGCAACCGCGCTGCGCACCGCGGCCTCGCCCGAATGGACTTCGAAATGGGCGGGCACGATCAGGTCGTCGTCGAAGGCGATGCCCGCCTGATCGAGCGCCTGACGATAGCCGCGGAAGCGCTGTTCGGCCTCGGGCGCTTCGGTGTCGCCAAGGAACAGGATGCGCCGCCGCCCGAGGCGCGCGAGGTGCGCGGTTGCGCGCCTGCCGCCTGCGAGGTTGTCCGATCCAATCACGCAATACTGCGCGTCGGGGAACTCCGCGCCCCACACCACGAAGCGGTTGTCGCGCGCGGCCAGCGCATTGAATTCGTGGTGCAATGATGACTGGCCAATGAAGATCACGCCCGTCGCCCGGCTGGTGCTCATAGCGTAATCGAGATCGCCGCCCGCGCGGGGGGAGAGGTGGCTGATGATCAGGTCAGCGTTGCGTTCCCGCGCAGCCTCGGCGATGCCGGCCAGCAGTTCGAGGAAGAAGGGGTCGGACACCCGGCTGTCGCGCGCCTGCGGGGCGGGGACGACCACGGCAAGGGTCGCATCGGCGCCGATCGGGCCGCTCGGCATCGAAGCGCGGAACTCGTAGTCATGCGCGCGCGCGATCTGCCAGATCTGCTGCTTGGTGCGCCGCTTGACCGAGGGGCTGTCGTTCAGCGCGCGGCTGACCGTCGAGATCGACACCCCCGCCTCGCGCGCAATATCCTCAAGCGTCGCGCTGCGCCGGGATTGCGGGGAAGAAGGGTCGTCGGCCATCGGTTCCTCAGCTGCCCGTGACAACCGCCCAATAGCCGGTGCCGGGAGCCAGATCGTGCGGCAGATCGTCGGCTGTGTCGACAGCGCTGGTGGTGGCAATCACCCGCGCATTGCCGAGCGCGGCAGGCGGGGCAAAATGGCTGGGCGCATCGCCGAGGTTATAGACACACAGCACATCGCCGCTCTCGTGATGGCGCAGGAAGGCGAGAACCTCCTCCGGGCTGTCGAGCAGCGTGATCCCGCCCACGGCCAGCGCCGGATGACGGCGACGCAGCGCCAAGAGGTCGCGGGCATAGGCGAGGGTCGAGGCGGGGTCGGCTGCCTGCGCGTCAGCCGCAAAGTCGATATGCGCCGGGTCAAGCTTCAGCCAGGTGCGGTTGGCGGTCGAAAAGCCTGCCTGCGGAGCGTTCGCCGCCCACGGCATCGGGGTGCGCGCGCCATCGCGGCCCAGCGTATGCGGCCAGTTGGTGATCGCCTCGGGGTCCTGCAGATCCTCGAAGGCGACATGACCCTGCGGCAGGCCCAGTTCCTCGCCCTGGTAGATGATCGGGTTGCCGCGCAGCGCCAGCAGCACCAGCAGGTTGAGCCGCGCCATCCGGCCCATGTCGCCATCCAGCGTCCAACGGGTGATCGCGCGCGGGGCATCGTGGTTGCTGAACGCCCACGACGGCCAGCCTTCGCCCGGCGTATCGTCCCACTGCGACAGGCTCGCCCGCACCAGCGGCGCGGTCAGGCGCGGGGCGTAGAGGAAGTCGAAATTATAGGCGCTGTCCAGCCGCTTGCCGCCCTCGGTAAACGCCTTCATTTCCGCCAGCGGCTCCGGCCCGCCGACTTCGGCGACGGTAAACCGGCCGGGGAATTCGTCGATCGTCTGCCGGATGCGTTCGAGGAAGGCGACGATATCGGGGTGCGACTGGTTGAATTGCTTGACCTGCATATCGAAGGGCCGGGTGACCAGTTCCATCGGCACACCCGAGGGCGGATTGTCGCGCAGCTCGGGGTCATGCATCGAGAAGTTCAGCGCATCGAGGCGGAACCCGTCAACACCCCGACCCAGCCAGAAGCGCGCGACATCGAGCAGCGCGTTCTGCACGTCCGGGTTATGGACGTTCAAATCGGGCTGCGAGGTCAGGAAGTTGTGCAGGTAATACTGCTTCCTCGGCCCATCCCATTGCCATGCCGATCCGCCGAACACCGACTGCCAGTTCGACGGGGGCGAGCCGTCGGGCTTGGCATCGGCCCAGACATACCAGTCGGCCTTGGGATTGGTGCGATCGCTGCGGCTTTCCCGGAACCAGGCGTGTTCATCCGAGGTGTGCGAATAGACCTGATCGATGATGACCTTGAGGCCGAGGCTGTGGGCCTTGGCGATGATCCGGTCGAAATCGGCAAAGGTGCCGAAGCTCGGGTCGATCCCGCAGTAATCGGCCACATCATAGCCGAAATCCTTCATCGGCGAGGTGAAGAAGGGGCTGATCCAGATGCCGTCCACGCCAAGGTCGGCGATGTAATCAAGGCCGTCGGCGATCCCTGCAAGGTCGCCGATCCCGTCGCCATTGGTGTCGCGGAACGAGCGCGGATAGATCTGATAGATCACCGCGCCGCGCCACCACGCCAGCGGGTGAGCGGTCTCGGCGGCGGTGCTGGCAAGAGCGGTTGCCATTAGTCGTCAGTCTCCAGAATGCAGGCGGCAAAGCCGAAGGCGGGCAAGCTGACCGTGACCGATCCGGGCGCTGCGAGCGCGGCGGGGCACTGCCCCACCAGCCCGCTCACCCGGCGCGCGCGGTAGCTGACCTCAACGGCCTGAGAAAGTGGCTTATCGCCGGTGTTGAACAGCGCCAGCACGCGCTGTCCGGTTTCGGGATCGTGGCGTTCCACCGCGAGCAGGCCGGGGGCGGCTTCCTCGAAGGCGCGCACCGTGCTGAGGCCGCGCCGCAGGGCGGGGCTGGCCGTGCGCGCCTGCGCGAGATCGGCGATCAGGCGGTAGAGCGGGTGGCTGGTGTCGAAATTGTCCTCAGCCGTGGTCGCGTCCGAGCCGATCAGATTGTTGTCGTTGTAGAAATCGACCTTCGATGGGAACATATCCTCGCGCGCCAGCTGGTCGTTGCCGTCGGAGATGAAGCCCTGTTCGTCGCCGTAGTAGATCGTCGGCACCCCGCGCAGCAGGAACATCATCGCATGGCCGAGCTTGACGCGCGCGAGCAGCGCCTTCTCGTCGGCATTGCCGCTCATCTGCGCCACGAACATCGAAAAGCGCCCGAAATCATGGTTGCCGAGGAAGGTCGGCAGGCCCAGCGCGGTCTTTGCGCCGCCGGGATAGATCGCATCCTGTTGCAGGAATTCGGCCATCAGCCGGGGCGGGCTCTTGCCGCTGGCAACCATCTGTGCGGCCTTGGCGAAGCCCATGTCGAGCGCATAGGGCAGCTGGCTCTCGGCCATCACCTGCGCGGCGAGGGTGGCGGTGGGTTCTTCGTAGGCGATCTCGCCGAAGATGTGGAAGTGATCGATCCCCTTGGCCTTGGCGCGGGCCAGGATCGCCGGGGTGAAGGCGCGCCAGAATTCGGGGTTCACGTGCTTGGCGGTGTCGATGCGGTAGCCGTCGATCCCGTAATCGTCGATCCACTGGCCGAAGATATCGATCATCCCTTCGACAACCCGCGGGTGCTCGGTCGCAAGGTCATCAAGCCCCGAGAAATCGCCATAGACGCTGCTTTCGCCGATCCAGTGCGAATTGCCGCGGTTGTGGTAGAGCGTCACGTCATTGAGCCAGGCGGGCACCTTCACGTCCTTTTCCGCCTCGGACACCACCGGGGTGTAGGCGAAGGCGGGATCGGTGAGCTTGGCCCAATTTGCCGGATCGGGGTTGTCATCCCCGGTGAAGCCGTCGTTCACGGCCTTCCCGTCGCGGCGCGAAAAGGGGTATTCGCCCTTGCTGCGATAGCGATAGCCGGTCGCCTCACCTTCGGCATAGTCGATCACATCGGCGGTGTGGTTGATGATGATGTCCATATAGACCTTCATCCCGCGCGCGTGGGCGGCATCGACGAAGGCCTTGAATTCAGCATTGGTGCCGAAATGCGGGTCGACGCTGGTGAAATCGGTCACCCAATAGCCGTGATAGCCCGCGCTCTCCTCGCCCGGCTTGCCCTGCACCGGCTTGTTCTTGAAGATCGGCGCGAACCAGATCGCGGTGACGCCCATGCCCTCGATATAGTCGAGCTTCGCGGTCAACCCCTTGAGGTCGCCGCCGTGGTAGAAGCCCTTGTGCGCGGGATCGAAGCCGTGCTGGAGCGGGCCGCCTTTCAGGCCGCCGCGATCATTTGCCGGATCACCATTGGCGAATCGGTCGGGCAGGACGAAATAGATGATCTCGTCTTCGAGCTGCCGCTCGGCAATCGGGGCGGGCTTGGCGGGCGGCTCGGGCGCGACTGGCCCTCCTGCCAAAGCGGTTCCTGCCCACAGCACAGCCGCAAGGCTCACGAAGATTCGCGTCATGATTTAGGTTCCCTCCAGCGTCAGTTGTGACACCATGGGAAAATTTTTGCAAATCTTTGTGATGGGCCATGCGACCAACCGTTTTGTCCGTCAAATCTCGAAAAAACCGATATAAATTTTGAGCCGCTACCTCGATATCGGGAAATTTTGACGCGGTAGCTGAAAGTTTCTTGCAAATTTTTGCAAGGCGTCCAGACTATGCGGCGGCCGCGCAAGCCATGAATGGACGCCAGATCCAGAGGGCTTAGCGCTTGGCAGCGCCGCGTCACGCCCGCGAGGCCGGGCGGCGGACGGGAGAGGGATGATACAAGCATGACGCATAGCGGCCAAAAGCCGAGCCTTGGCGCCGGCCAGATCTGGAACATGAGCTTCGGCTTTCTCGGAATCCAGATCGGCTTCGATCTCCAGAACGGCAATGTCAGCCGCATCTTCCAGACCTTGGGCGCCGAGGTCGATGAGCTGGCGATTCTGTGGATTGCCGCGCCGATGACCGGGCTGATCGTGCAGCCGATCATCGGCCACTTGTCCGACAAGACCTGGATGCGCTTTGGCAGCGGCTATGCGCGCCGCCGCCCCTATTTCCTCGTCGGCGCGCTGCTGGCGAGCCTTGCGCTGTTCATCATGCCCAATTCGCCTGCCCTCTGGATCGCGGCCGGCACGCTGTGGCTGATGGACGCCTCGCTCAATATCACGATGGAGCCGTTCCGCGCCTTCGTGGGCGACAATCTGCCCGATCGCCAGCGCACCATGGGCTATGCGATGCAGAGCTTCTTCATCGGTGCGGGTGCGGTGATTGCTGGCGCTTTGCCGTGGGTGATGACCAACTGGCTCGGCCTTTCCAATGTCGCGCCAGAAGGGCAGATCCCGCAGACGGTGCATTGGGCCTTCTACCTCGGCGGCGCGGCGCTGCTGGCCGCTGTCGCCTGGACGGTGCTGACAACGCGGGAGTATTCGCCCGAAGACCTCGCCCGGTTCGAGGACGCGCGCCGCGACGCGCTGGGCGCAGCCGGCACCGTGCCTGCCGCCACGCCGCGCAGCGCCGCACAATTCCGCGCCGGCGGGATCGGCTGGATCGCGGCAGGCGCAGTTCTTGCGGTATTCGTGATGGTCGCCCGCGGCGATCCCCGCCCGGCATTTCTGGGCGGAATCGAACTCGCCAAGGATCTCTATGTGCTCGCGGCATTGCTCGCCGGGTTCGGGGTGATCCAGCTGATCGCGGCGGCCTTGCGCGGGCAGGGCCGGGACGACAGCGGCTTCATGGAGGTCGTGTCCGATCTCTTCGCCATGCCCAAGACCATGCGCCAGCTGGCAGTGGTGCAGTTCTTCAGCTGGTTCGCGATGTTCGCGATGTGGATCTACGGAACGCCTGCGATTGCCGAATACCACTTCGCCTCGCCCGACCCTGCGACCCGCGGCTATCAGGATGCGGCCGACTGGTGGAGCCTGCTGGGATCGGTGCGCAACGGCCTTGCCGCTCTTGCCGCGCTCGGGTTCATTGTGGTTGCAGCGCGCTTCCACCGCTGCCGCCTGCACGCGGTCAACCTGCTGCTGGGCGCGGCGGGCTTTGCCGGGATGCTGCTGATCCGCGACCCGGGGCTGCTGTGGATCCCGATGGTCGGCATCGGCATCGCCTGGGCCTCGATCGTGTCGCTGCCCTATGCCATCCTGGCGGGCTGCGTTCCCGCGGAAAAGATGGGCATTTACATGGGGGTGTTCAACGTCTTCATCGTCGTGCCGCAGCTTCTGGCGGCAACGCTGCTGGGCTTTCTCGTGACCAACCTGTTCGGCGGCGCGCCGATCTATGCGATGGCGATTGCGGCGGTCAGCTTCGTGCTGGCGGCGGGCGCGACGCTGCTTGTCAGCGATGGTGAGGCGGCGGGGCAAGCATGATGCGCCTTGCCGCTGTGTTGCTCGCAACCACGCTCGCCGCCGCCGCCCCTGCGCTGGCCGCGCCTGACTACGCCCCGCGCGATGTGGTCGAGGTCAAGAACGCCGCGTGGACAGCGGATGCGGTGATCTACCAGATCAACACGCGCCAGTTCACGCCCGAGGGCACCTTTACCGCCGCGCAAAGGCAACTGCCGCGGCTCGCGCAGATGGGGGTCGACATCATCTGGCTGATGCCGATTCATCCCATCGGCGAGGCGAACCGCAAAGGCTCGCTCGGCAGCCCCTATGCCGTGCGCGACTATCGGGCGGTCAATCCCGAGCTGGGCACCGAGGCCGATTTCCGCGCCTTCGTGGACGAGGCGCATCGGTTGGGGCTGAAGGTGATCCTCGATTGGGTCGCCAACCATTCGGCCACGGACAACCCGCTCACGCAAAGCCATCCCGAATGGTACAGCCGCACGCCCGAGGGCGCGTTGATGAGCCCGGTCGGCACCGACTGGTCGGATGTTGCCGATTTCGATTACAGCCAGCCCGGCCTTCGCCGCTACATGACCGA
Source organism: Erythrobacter sp. BLCC-B19 (assembly GCF_028621955.1). Lineage (NCBI taxonomy): Bacteria > Pseudomonadati > Pseudomonadota > Alphaproteobacteria > Sphingomonadales > Erythrobacteraceae > Erythrobacter > Erythrobacter sp. BLCC-B19. The sequence continues at coordinate 435,328 of NZ_CP117516.1, read as the reverse complement.
GAGCCTCGCTTTCTGGGTGCGCGAATACGGGATCGATGGCTACCGCGCCGATGTGGCCGGATACGTCCCGACCGATTTCTGGGAGACGGCACGGGCCGAGCTGGACGCGATCAAGCCGGTCTTCATGCTGGCCGAATGGGAACAGCGCGATCTCCACGCCCGCGCCTTCGATGCGACCTATGGCTGGGGTTGGAAGGAGGCGATGCAGCGTCTCGTGAAGGACGGTAGCGGGGCGGGCGCAATGCGCGATTACTACGCCAAGCAGACCGAAACCTGGCCCCATGCGGCGATGCGCATAGTCTATACCGAGAACCACGACCAGAATTCGTGGGACGGGCCAGCGGCTGCGATCTACGGCCCGGCCTATGAGGCGGCGATTGCGCTGTCCTTCGTGGGTGGCGGGATGCCGCTGATCTATAACGGGCAGGAAGCGGGCAATAACCGGCAGCTCCAGTTCTTCGATCGCGACCCGATCGTCTGGAAGGAAGGCGAGCATTCGGCGCTGTTCCAGACGCTGATCGCGCTCAAGTCCAGCCACCCGGCGCTCCACAACGGGCGTTTCGGCGCGGGGATGATCGAGGTGCCGACAAGCGCCACCGCCGACGTCTATGCCTTCACCCGCGGCACGGGGGGCGAGCGGGTTTTCGCGGTGTTCAACCTCTCGCCCCGGCCGCAAGCTGTCACTTTCGCGCAGGCGCGCCACCACGGTGCCTACAACGACGCGCTGACCGGTGCCCCCGTCACCTTTGCAGGCGGCGAGACGCTCGAACTGCCCGCCTGGGGCTACCGGATCTACACGCAGACCAAGTGAAGCGGGCCGCCCCGATCGGCCTGCAAGGAGAGGGACGCATGACCAAGCACTGGAAACCGCTCGCGGCGCTCGCCGTGATCATGTGGGCTGCCGCGCCCGCTGCCGCCGAGACCCTGACGCTCGCTTCGCCCGATGGGCGGATTACCGTCACCGTCAAGGATGATGGCGGGCTGGCGACCTATGCGATCGCCTATGATGGCAAGCAGGTGATCGCCCCCTCCAAGCTCGGGATGCTGTTTGCCGAACATCACGGCTTCGAACGCGGTCTGGCCATCGCCGGATCGGCGCGCGCTGCCAAGGATACGACCTGGGAACAGCCCTGGGGCGAGCGCCGGTTGGTGCGCGACCAGCACAATGAACTCGCCGTCACCTTCAAGCCTGCCGACGGCCCCGACCGGCAGCTGGTGGTTCGCTTCCGCGCCTTCGACACCGGGATCGGCTTCCGATACGAGCTGCCCGAGCAAGCCGCGCTTGCAGGTGATGTCGCCATCACCGAAGAGCTGACCCAGTTCGGCGTCGGCGAGACAACCACGATGTGGTACACCCCGTCGGACGAGTTCAACCGCTACGAATACCTCACCCGCACCGCGCCTGCCGGCGAGGTCGACGATGCGCACACCCCCGCGACCTTCCGCAACGCCGACGGCATCTACTTCAGCATCCATGAAGCCGCGCTGGTCGACTATTCATCCATGTCGCTCGACCAGCTGCGTCCCGGCAATTTTGAGTCGAAGCTGCGCAATTGGACGGGCGGGCCCAAGGTCAAGACCAGGGCGCCCTTCACTTCGCCGTGGCGCACCATTCAGGTCGCGCCCAATGCCGTGGGCCTCATCAATTCCGACATCATCCTCAACCTCAACGAACCCAACAAACTGGGCGATGTGTCGTGGGTGGAGCCGGGCAAATATGTCGGCATCTGGTGGGCCATGCACATCAACGACCGCACCTGGGGCCGCGACCGGATCCACGGCGCGACAACGCAGGAAACCAAGCGCTACATCGATTTCGCCGCCAAGCACGGCTTTGCCGGCGTGCTGGTCGAAGGCTGGAACATCGGCTGGGACGGCGACTGGTACAATAATGGCGACCTGTTCGATTTCACCAAACCCATGCCCGATTACGACATCGAGGAACTGGGCAAATACGCACTCTCCAAGGGCGTGCGGATCATTGGCCACCACGAAACCTCGGCCAACATCACCAATTACGAAAACCAGTTGGGCGCGGCGATGGACCTCATGCAGAAGGTCGGCGTGCGGCAGGTCAAGACCGGCTATGTCGCCGACGCGGGCGATGCGGTGCGGATCGACGAGAACGGCATCCGCCGCTACGAATGGCACGACAGCCAGTTCATGGTGCGCCATCATCTCAAGGTCGTGACCGAGGCCGCCAAGCGCCAGATTGCGATCAACGCGCACGAGCCGGTCAAGGACACAGGGCTCCGCCGCACCTATCCCAACTGGATCGCCCGCGAAGGCGCGCGGGGGATGGAGTACAACGCCTGGGGCACGCCGCCCAACCCGCCCGAGCACGAGGCGATGCTGGCCTTCACCCGGATGCTGGCCGGCCCGATGGACTTCACCCCCGGCATCTTCGATCTGAAGCCCAACGAGCGCGCGCCCTTGCGCCCCGATATGCCGCGCGGCGATCCGTCGAACCGCCCGGAGACGACGCTCGCCAAGCAGCTTGCACTTTACGTGGTGCTCTATTCCCCGATCCAGATGGCCGCCGACCTTCCGGAGAATTACGAGGCGCGGATGGATGCCTTCCAGTTCATCAAGGATGTCGAAACCGACTGGGAAGAATCGATCGCGCTCGCAGGCGAGATCGGCGATTACGTCGCCTTCGCGCGCCAGGGGCGCAAGTCGAAGGAATGGTTCCTCGGCGCGGTGACGGATGAAACGGCGCGTGATCTGTCGGTGCCGCTGAGCTTCCTCGAAACGGGCCGGAAATACCGCGCCCAGATCTACCGCGACGGGCCGGATGCCGACTGGAAGACCAACCCCTATGCGATGGTTATCGAGGAGAAGACCGTCACCGGCGGCGACACCTTCGCCGTGCGGATGGCGCCGGGCGGCGGATTTGCGGTGCGGTTCATTCCGGTGGGGTAAAGGCAAGGCGTGGAATGTGATGGGGGGATGGCAGGCCGTCCGCCCCAGCAAACGGCTTCTGCCGGTCGGCAAACAATGCCTAAGCAGCCGCTTAGGCAGCCCCGGATAAGCAGATCGCCAATCGCGCCGCCGACCTTTCAGCGCCATTTGCGGCGGGTCAGCGGCTTGCTTTGTCGTCCCCCTTGATCAGGGCGGTCGCTGGCACCTTTTTGCAAAGGAAGCGCCATGACCGAAACGACCACGCCCGCCCGCCGCCGCTGGGATCCGATTGTCCGGATCACCCATTGGTCGATCGCCCTTGCCGTGCTGGCCAATGCGGTCGTCACCGAAGAAGGCTCCGGCCCGCATATATGGGTCGGCTATGGCCTGGCCGCGATCCTTGGCCTGCGGCTGTTGTGGGGTCTGGTCGGCCCTGCCGAGGCGCGCTTTAGTGCCTTCTGGCCCAGCCCGCGCAAGGCACTTGCCCACCTGCGCGATATCCGGACTGGCAAAGTGGTGCACCACACCTCGCATAATCCGCTCGGCGCGATGATGGTGTACGCGATCTGGGGTTGCCTGCTCACCATCATCGGCACCGGCATTGCCATGGCCGGGCCGCCTCCATGGAATGGCGCATCCGAGGCTGCCGAGTACCGCACCACGGCGGACGCTTCCAAAAGCCAGGAGGAAGCGGACGAAGAGGAAGGCGAGGAGGACGAAGGTGGGGAGGAAGAAGGCCCGCTCGGCGAAATCCACGAGACGGCTGCCAATCTGCTATATGTGCTGATCCTGCTCCACATCGGCGGGGTGATCTTCGAGACACGGCGCAGCGGCAAGCAGGTTCTTGTAGCGATGGCCCCGATCGGACGATAGGCACACAGCATGAATACAAGAGTGCGCAGCATCGAACGCAAGGCCACCGGGATCAGCATCCTTGTGGCCTTGCAGGCTTTGGCGTGTAGCTTCTTTCTCGCCGATCTTGTGGGCGACGTGGTGGCCGAAGGGATCGGCTGGCACCTTGTGATCGAAGGCATGGCGGCCATTGCCCTGTTGGCCGCGGTCGTGCTGGGGGCGTTGCAGGTGCGAAGCCTGATCGCCGCAGCCCGGCGCGACGAGACCGCGGTTGCGGCAGCGAAAGGCGCTCTTGCCGATCTGATTGCCTTGCGCTTCGCGGAATGGAAGCTCACCGCCGCCGAAGCTGACGTGGCACTCTTCGCGCTCAAGGGCTGCGATATTGCCGAGATCGCAGGATTGCGCGGCTCGGCGGCGGGCACGGTTCGCGCACAGCTTGCCCGCGTCTACGCCAAGGCGCAGGTCGATTCCCAATCAGGCCTGATCGCGCAGTTTCTCGAAGAGCTGATCGCCTTGCCCGATCGGGAGCCCAAGGGATCGGCCTGAAGCGGTCAAGCCGCCTGCCGCCCACGCGCCGCCAGTCGCACACCCTTTCGGTTTGCCGCTAGGGGACGCTTCGCGCTCTTTCCGACGCGGGGCAAAGGCACGCAATTGCGGGACGCTCCTTCACATCGTCATGGCTGGAGGGGGGCTGTGCCCGCCCGCTGAAGAGCGAAACCGCGGCGACAGACTGCCAACTTTGAATTCTTCGTCCGTGTCCCGCAATGCCCAACGCAAAGAGGGCGGCCGCCACCCCCATGGCGTCCGCCCTCACTCCCGTCCAAGGGAGAGCCGGTAGTCCTGTCAGTGAAGGGGTGCGTTAAGCAGCCTTTTCCATCCGGGCGAGCTCGCAATGCGACCAGATCTCGCTCAATGCCTTGATCAGCCGGTCGATGTCGCCATCCGAATGCACCGGCGAGGGCGTGACCCGCAGCCGTTCCGTGCCGACGGGGACGGTCGGGTAGTTGATCGGCTGCACATAGATGCCGTGGTTGTCCATCAGCCAGTCGCTGATCATCTTGCACTTCTTGGCGTCGCCAACCATCACCGGGATGATGTGGCTCGGGTTGTCGAGGTGCGGGATGCCCATGATGTCGAGGCTGCGGCGCACCTGCGCCACGCGCTTCTGCTGAAGCTCGCGCTCGGCGCTGCTGGTCTTGAGGTGGCGGATGCTTGCCGCCGCGCCCGCCGCGATGGCAGGGGGCAGGGCGGTCGAGAAGATGAAGCCGCTGGCAAAGCTGCGCACGAAATCGACGAGGTTGGCGCTCGCCGCAATATAGCCGCCCATCACCCCGAAGGCCTTGCCGAGCGTCCCTTCGATCACGGTAATCCGGTCCATCAGGCCTTCGCGCTCGGCGATCCCGCCGCCGCGCGGGCCGTAGAGGCCGACCGCATGGACTTCGTCGATATAGCTCATCGCGCCGTGCTTTTCGCACACGTCGAGGATGTCGGAGATGGGTGCGATGTCGCCGTCCATCGAATAGACGCTCTCAAAGGCGACCAGCTTGGGCACTTCGGGGCCATACATGGAGAGCAGTTCGTCGAGGTGCTCCGCGTCATTGTGGCGCCACACCTTGTAGGGCGCGCGGCTGTGGCGGATGCCTTCGATCATCGAGGCGTGGTTCAGCGCATCCGAGAACACGACGCAGCCCGGGATCTTGCTCGCCAGCGTGCCGAGGCCCGCCCAGTTCGAGACGTATCCGCTGGTAAACAGCAGGGCGGCTTCCTTGTTGTGGAGGTCGGCGAGCTCGGCTTCGAGTTCCACATGGTAGTGATTGGTGCCCGAGATATTGCGCGTGCCGCCCGCGCCCGCACCGCATTCGTCGAGGCAATTGTGCATCGCTTCGAGCACATCGGGGTGCTGGCCCATGCCGAGATAGTCGTTCGAGCACCACACCGTCACCGCCTGCGTCTCGTCGGCGATGAAGCGGGTGGCGTGGGGGAAGCGGCCGCGGTGGCGCTTGATATCGGTGAACACCCGGTAGCGGCCATCGGCGCGCACGGCGTCCAGCTCGCCGGCAAAAAAGGCTTCGAAATCCATGCGCATTCCCTCTGTCGTATTCATTGTCTTCAATCTCTTTGCGGTTCAGCCGCCGCGCGGCGCTTCGGCAAGGCCCAGCCCCACAGCATCCCGTCCCGGAAGGGCAGGGCCAGAAACAGGTGTTCGAGAACGCCCAGCAGCGCGAGCGTGGTGATCAGGCTTGCGCCAACCATTTCCGCGCTCCCCACCGGGGCGGCGAGCGCCAGCGCGGCTGCCCAGATCGTCACGCCCGTCAGCATCGCGACCGACATGATCAGCAGCCGCGTCATCCGGTTGGGGCCGAAATAGGTTTTCAGATAGGCGAGTTGCTCCGGCAGCATCTCGGCGGTCGAATTGGGGACGCCGACGAAAAGGTTGATCTTCGAAATGAGCCGCATGGCGAACATCAGCACGAATACTGTCGCACCGATCTGATTGGGTGCATTCCATGACAGTGAAATCAGCAGCAGCGCCGTCACCGCCAGCGCGACCTCGTGATGCATCACGGTCGCAGCGGCCTGCCGAAAGCGGGCGACGCCGCTGAGCCGCCGATCGGCTGGCCCCCGGCGCGGGCCGGCTGAAGCGCCGGTCAGGAAGGACAGCTCGTGCCAACCCCACACCATCAGTGCGCCGATGAAGGACAGGTATACCGCCCAGACCTCGGCCGAAAGCGAGGAGCCAAGGATCACCAGCAGCCCGGCGATGCCCGCGGCGCTGCCGATCATCAGGCTGCGGCTGAAGGTGGCGCGTTCACGGTTGTCGGCCCAGGCAATCAGCCCGGTCGCGACAAACCAGATCGCCACCGTCACGATGAACGGCACAATATGGCCACTCCAGCTTACCATGCCGGTTGCAACCGGATCGAACGGGGGAGGGTGTTCGCCTTGGGGCGCTGGAGGTACATCCGCGCAAAGGCAAGCCCTGCGCCCGCCATGCCTGATGCACGCGCGATCATCCCGCCGATTCCGCCACGCGCCTTGCCGTCTTCGATGCGGGCGGCGGCGAGCCGCAGCTTTTCCATCTGGCGGCGGAAAGCGGGGCTGTCGATATCGAGTTCGACCGGGAAGACCTGCCGGGCGATCTGGTTGCAGATCGCGAAGACCTTGTAATCATACTCGGTCGGATCGACGCCCAATGCGGCGTGGAACACCGGCCGGTTGTGATCGCGCACATACATGGTCGCGTAAACCGAGAGCAGGAAGAAGCGCACCCACAGCTTGTTGGCGCCTTCGAGCAGCTTGGGGTCCGCGCGCAGCAGCATGGCAAAGGCCTCGCCGTGGCGGAACTCGTCGTTGCACCATTCCTCGAACCAGTCGAAGATCGGGTGGAACTTGTGCTGCGGGTTGCGCGCAAGGTGGCGGAAGATCGTGATGTAGCGCGCATAGCCGATCTTCTCCGACAGGTAGACCGCGTAGAAGATGAACTTCGGCTTGAAGTAGGTGTATTTCTTGGTCTTGGTCAGATAGCCCAAGTCCACCCCGATCCCTGCATCCTTGAGGCTTTCGTTGATGAAGCCGGCATGGCGGCTTTCATCGCGCGCGAGCAGGCGGAAGAGCTGCTTCACGTCCGGGTTCTTGGTGCGCCGCGCGATCTCGGCATAGAGCACGCAGCCCGAGAACTCGCTGGTCATCGAGCTCACCATGAAATCGGTGAATTCCCGCCGCAGCGCCGGCTCCAGCCCCTCGATCACGCCCTTGAAGCTGTCATTGTGCTTGAAGTGGAGCTTGTTGGGATCGCCCACCATGTCGGCGATCAGCTGGTCCCATTCGGCGCGCACGGGGGTGACGTCGATCGCATCCAGCGCGTCGTAATCGGTAGTGTAGAAACGCGGGGTCAGCATCGTGTCCTGCGTCGCGATCGCCATCGCCTCTTCGCTGGTCATCGGCTTGTAGGCGTTCATTTGATCCTCCCGGCGTTGAAGCTGACTTCGTAGAGTTCGCTGAGGTCGAAATAGGCGGCGAGCTTGGTGAGGCTGCGCTTCAGCGGGCTGGCGCGGGTCACGGTGGCGCGGCGCTCGAACACCTCGCGGGTGCCGAAAGGGATCGCGATGGGGGCGCCGTGGACGCGCACCTTGTCACCCGGTTCGATGGCGATGTCGCCGTCCAGTTCGACATGGGCGTGGAAGTGCTCCGAACTCTGTTCGACCGTGACGGTGCACGGCGTCTCGAAACTGGTGGTGGCAAGGAAAGCGAGAGCCATGTCAGCGCGCGTCCTTGTCCGTGGTTCTGGCCGGCAGCAGATCGGCATAGACGGCCTGGTTCATCGACCCAAAGGCGGTGATCTCGATGTTCACCCCGGTTTCGGGATCGCGCAGCGTCAGCTCGCCGTTTTCCCAGCGCGTCAGAGTAAAGGGCACCTCGGGGCCGATGTTGCGGATGCGGCGCTGGTGGACGAGGCTGCGCACGCTGGCGCGAATGAAGCCCCCTTCACCCTGGCCGTGGCGGGCCAGCACTTCACCGGTTACGCCGTCCTCGATCCGCACGGTGCCATCGGCCTCGTCGAAGAACTTGAGGGTGCGCTCTTGCGCCGGCTCGACCCCGGCAGCAGCGCGCGCCTCGGTCGGGACGGACTGGCGCGGGAGAAAGCCCAGCGTCACCGAGGCGGTGAGCAGCACCGAAATCGCGATCATCCCGCCCATCAGGTAAAGCGGCACCTTGTGGACGGTGACTTCGTCCTTCTCGTACTCGCGAACGATCATGCCGGTGCTCCTTCCAGACCCGCATCGCCGAGGTGGCGGGACGGGGCGATGCGGCCGGATGAACCGGCAACCTGAGGCTCGGTGTGGCCGGAAGCCGGGGTGGCTTCCTTGATCTCAGTCAAATTCCGGGCGATCGCGCCATATTGCGCACGGGTGGCGGCGATCAGCTGGGCGAGGCTCGCCGCTTCGGGCACCGCGCGCAGCATCGGCTGCGGACGGGCGTAGTGCCAGGGGCGGACATGAGGCCACAAAAGCGCGACGCCGAGCATCCGTTCACCCGCCAGATCGAAGGCGATATCGCCGAAGCCGCTCTTGCCGTGGAGGCGCAGATTGGCGGCGGTGACCTGCTTCAGCGGCACGTTGATCCGCGTCTCGATCGCCATGCCGATGCGCATGATCAGGCGCGTGTCGGTGAGGATGTAGAGCGTGCTGCGCGCGCTCGCCCAGGCGAGGGCATAAAGCAGCGCGACCAGCACCACGCCGAGGCCAGCCGCGACGATGGCGGCGGTCTCGTTGCCGATCGCAACCGCGATCACGGCCAGCGCAGCCATGTAGAACCCGAGCTTGTGGGCATGGAACGCCGTGCGGGCCAAGAGGCCGATGGCCGGACGGCCCTTCCACAGCACCTTCTCGTTCGCGGCGGGCGTGCCCATCCGGTCACCGAAGGCCTTGGGCCCGTCATTCTCGAGTGCGGCATGATCGAGCCCGTCAGGCAGCGGCGTTGCCGCCGCTGCCACAGGGTTCGTCAGGCCGGCGGGATCGTTCAGATCCATGCCTCTGCCCTTTCCGGTGTTGCATACATATAGCCGCCGCCAAAGTAGGCCTGGATGCGGTCTTCCTCGAAGCGTGTGATGACCCCAGCGGTCTCGAGCGCAGGCACATCCTCGAACTGTGCGGCGGTGATCGCGTCGATCTCGACATACTTGGGCTCGTCGCTGGTGATCGGCAGGATCGCCGCCAGCAGGCTGTTGCCATGCACCACGGCAACCATCATCGGGGCGAGCACCTTCTTGCCGCTAGTGGTCTCGACTTCGAGATAGCGGATGATGTGCTCGGCCTGATCGACCCAGATGTCGCTGACCTTGCCGGCGGTGACGCCATCGGCAGCCACCACCGGATAGCCGATCAGCTGCGGATCATTGGGCGAAACGATGAGCTCGTGGCTATCGCCGATCGGCACGATGCGCGGGCGACCGTCGAAGGTGACATCGGGATACTTGGCGCGGTTGGCATAGGCAGCCGGGCCCATGCCGTCCTTCATCGGATCGCCGGTCGGCACCCAGGGGGCACCAGCCGCCTTGAAGGCCTGCACACCGGCAACCTTCACATCATCGCGCGCGACGTCTTCAGGCGTGTAGGTGCCGCGGCCGTTGGGCAGGTTGAAGGTCTTCTTGCCAGCATCGAACAGGCTACCGGGGTGAACCCTGCCGGTTTCCTCATCCTCAAGCGGGTAGCCTTCGCGGCGGCTTTCGCGGTTGAGGTAGAAGACCAGTGCGACAAAAAAGCCGAAAAACAGCAGGAAAGCGAGTTCGGCAGCATCGAATGAGCCGACGATATAGGCAGCGTTCATTTCATATTCCTCTCATGGAACGGCCCGGCTGAGGCGAAGCCGGGGCAATGGGACGGGATGGTCAGGCGGGCACGGGTAATCATGTCGGAAACTCCGCAAGTCCGAACGGCCGCGCGAGGGGATCCCCTTCCCCCGAGGCAGGATGGCGCTGGTAGCCCACGAGAGGCCCGATGGCGGCGAGGCCGGCCAGAAGCAGCGCGATTTCGAGAACATAGACCGAGGCATAGCCGGTGGCGCGCATCGCCATGCTGGCAGCCGGCGCGTCGCTCTGGATCAGCGCCGCGACCCCGTCGCGCAGCAGGCCGCCGACCGCGATGCCGAGGCCTGCGCAGCTCGCCTGCACCGCGCCCCAGGCGCCCAGCGCCAGGCCCGTGGCCTCGCCATCGGCAAGGTTCATCGCCTCCATCAGCGTGCCGACCGAGAACAGCCCGAGCCCGAGCCCGATCCCCAGTGCCCCGGCATAGAGCATCAGCGCGGCCGAAAAGGGGCCGGCGAACAGCACCAGCAGGAAGGCGTTGATGCCAATTACCATGCCCGTACCGGCGAGCCGCAGCGGATCCCAGCCGCGCCCGAGCATCGCGCCGGACACGGTGAAGCCGATCAGCGAACCCAGCGCCCACGCCCCGGTCAATCCGGTGGTCGCCCCGACCGAGAGCTGCAGGATTTCCCCGCCATAGGGTTCGAGCAGCGCGTCCTGCATGGCAAAGCCCGCCGCGCCGATCCCGATCGCGGTGAGCAGGCGCGCGTTGCGGCCGCTCCTCACGAAATCGCGCCACAGCTGCGAGAAGGTCGGCGCGCCCGGCTCCACGCCCTTGGTGATCGCCGGGTTGCGGGCTTCCTGCTTCCAGATCGCGGCGGTGTTGAGCACCACGGTCAGCACCGCGCAGCCCTGGATCACCTGCACCAGCTTGGTCGAGGAGAAATCTGCCAGCACTCCGCCGATGACGAAGGCGGCGAACATCATGCCGATCAGCAGCGTAACGTAATGCAGCGCCACCGCGCGCGGGCGCTTGTCCTTGGGGGCAAGGTCGGTGACCAGCGCGAGGCCCGCAGTCTGGGTCATGTGGAAGCCCACGCCAGTCAGCAGGAAGGCTGCCGCCGCCGCCGCCAGCCCGAGCGTGAAGCGCCCCTCGACGTCGAGCAGCAGTAGCGCGAAGGGCATGATCGCGAGGCCGCCGAACTGCATCATCGAGCCAAACCAGATGTAGGGCACCCGCCGCCAGCCGAGCACCGAGCGGTGGGTGTCGGACTTGTAGCCCATCAGCGCGCGGAAGGGCGCAGCCAGCAGCGGCACCGCGATCAGCAGCGCTACCAGCCAGGTGGGCGTGCCCAGCTCGACCACCATCACCCGGTTCAAGGTGCCATTGAGCAGCACCGTCGCCATCCCGACGCTGACCTGAAACAGCGACAGCCGCAGCAGGCGCGGCAGGGGCAGATCATCGCTCGCCGCGTCCGCGAAGGGCAGCAGCCGGAACACCATCTCGGCAAAGCTCTTTGGAGCAGGGGGGCGAGCGGGGCGGTTCATCCGTGTCTCACCAGCTCCAGCGCCTGTGAGGTGTAGAACCCGCTCGAAATGCGCTGCGTGCGTCCGATGCTCCAGCCGCCCAAGCGGGCGAGGCGTTCGCGCAGATCGTCTTCGGCGGTCGGCACGATCGCCGGGCTGCGGTCCGATTTGGGGAAGAACTTGCCCACTTCATGCATCGCGCTCAGCAACCGCGTGCGCGGCGCGAAGGTGAACAGGATCGATCCGGTGGTGCGGCTGGCGAGCTGGGTCAGCGCATCGACGAGGTCTTCGGGCTGATAGTGGATCAGCGAATCCATCGCCACCACATGGGCAAAGGTGCCCAGCTCCGGATCGAGCATATCGCCCGAGCGCCAGTGGATCCGGCCATGACCGATGAACGACGGCGTGCGCTGGCGCGCGACCTCGACGAGGCCCGCCGCGACATCGATCCCCGTCACTTCCGCGCCCCGGCAGGCCGCCGCCACCGCCAGCGATCCGGTGCCGCAGCCGGCATCGAGGATCTTGGTGCGCCTGAGGTCGTTCGGCAGCCAGCCCAAAAGCGTTTCCCGCATCGCATCGCGACCGGCGCGCACCGTGGCGCGGATGCCGGAGACCTTGGTGTCCGAGGTGAGATCGATCCACGCCTGACGGGCGGTGCTGTCGAAATAAGTCGCCAGCGCCTCGCGGCGGGTGTCGTAATCGGATGAAGCCTGGCTCGCCATCACTCGAACCCCAGGAAGTCGAAAATGTCGCGGTCCTTCATCGGCTGGGCCACCGAAGGCTCGACACCGGCCCACAGCATGGCCGCAAGCCGCAGATATTCGTTCTGCGCGGCGATCACCTCGGGATCATCGCCCATCTCGAACAAGGTGCACTTCTTGAGGCGCGAGCGACGGATCGCGTCGACATCCTTGAAGTGGGCGAGGCGCTGCATCCCGATCTTGTCGCAGAAGCGGTCGATCTCGTCGGTCTCGCGGCTGCGATTGGCGACCACGCCGGCAAGGCGCACGTCATAATTCTTGGACTTCGCCCCGATGGCCGCGACGATGCGGTTCATGGCGAAGATGGAGTCGAAATCATTCGCCGCTACCACGATCGCGCGTTCGGCGTGCTGGAGGGGCGCTGCAAACCCGCCGCACACCACATCGCCCAGCACGTCGAAGATCACCACGTCGGTCTCTTCGAGAAGATGGTGCTGTTTCAGCAGCTTGACCGTCTGCCCCACGACATAGCCACCGCAGCCCGTACCTGCCGGCGGCCCGCCCGCCTCGACGCACATCACGCCGTTATAGCCTTCGAACATATAGTCCTCAGGCCGCAGTTCCTCGGAATGGAACTCGACCGTCTCGAGCACGTCGATCACCGTCGGCATCAGCTTCTTGGTGAGCGTGAAGGTGCTGTCATGCTTGGGATCGCAGCCGATCTGGAGCACGCGGTGGCCAAGCTTGGAAAAGGCGGCCGAAAGGTTCGACGAGGTGGTCGACTTCCCGATTCCGCCCTTGCCGTAGACGGCGAAAACCTTGGCGCCCTTGATCTTGTCGGCCGGGTCGAGCGCGACCTGCACCGATCCCTCGCCATCGGGCGGCGTGAAGCTGGAGCGGGGGTTGTGCAGGTTCATGTTGGTTTATCCCTTGGTCATTCTGCCGGGAACACGCCTTCGAGGCGGTCCTCCAGCTCGTCATTGGCTTCGCGCAGGGCGGCGAGCGTCGCTTCGTCGGGTGCCCAGAGGTTGCGGTCGCAGGCTTCGAGCAGCCGTCCTGCCACGCGGCCTGCGCTCTTGGGATTGAGCTCGGACAAACGTCGGCGCATTTCGGCATCGAGCACGAAGGTCTCGGAAATCTTCTGATAGACCCAGGGTGCGACCTGACCGGTGGTGGCCGACCAGCCGAGCGTGCTGGTGACATGGCCCTCGATCTGGCGCACGCCTTCATAGCCGTGCTGAAGCAGGCCTTCGAACCACTTGGGATTGAGGGTGCGGGTGCGCGCCTCAAGATCGATCTGTTCGGCGAGGGTGCGCACCTTGGTCGAGCCGCGGGTCGCATCGAGGATATAGACCGGGGTCTCCGCGCCCTTGGCCCGCGCGACCGAACGGGTCACGCCGCCCAGACCATCGACATATTGGTCGACGTCGTTGATCCCGAGTTCGATGCTTTCGAGGTTCTGGTAAGTGAAATCGACCGTGCCCAAAGCGCTTTGCAGCAATTCGCGCTGCTGCACGGGCTTGCCGCCGACGCCATAGGCAAAGCCCTTGTTGCTCTCGAAGGCGTTGGCGAGTTCATCGGGATCGGCCCAGACGCCGCCCTCGATCATCTGGTTGACGTTGGCGCCGTAAGCCCCTTCGGCATTGGAGAAGACCCGCAGGGCTGCGGTTTCGAGATCGCAGCCGTGCTTTTCCATCTGCGCCAACGTGTGCTTGCGCACGAAGTTCGCTTCCGGCGCTTCATCGGCAGCGCTGGCGAGCAGTGCGGCCTCGGCGAGCATCCGGGTCTGCATCGGCAAGAGGTCGCGGAAGATGCCCGAGAGGGTCATCACCACGTCGATGCGCGGGCGGCCCAATTGTTCGAGCGGGATCAGCTCCGCGCCCGCAAGCCGCCCATAGGTGTCGCGGCGCGGGCGCGCGCCCATCAGCGTCATCGCCTGTGCGATCTGAACACCTTCGGACTTCATGTTGTCGGTGCCCCACAGCACCATCGCGATGCTTTCGGGGAAGGGCTGACCGCTCTCGACATGGCGCGCGATCAGACGTTCGGCCTGTTCGCTGCCCATGCGGCAGGCGAAGGACGAGGGCAGCAGGAAGGGGTCGAAGCCATGGATGTTGCGCCCCGTGGGCAGCACATCGGGGTTCACCACCACATCGCCGCCCGGCGCAGGCGGGACGTAACCACCATCGAGCGCATGGATCAGCGCGGCCATTTCGTCCGAGGAATCGAGCAGCGCGGCGAGCCGTGCGCGGTCCGGCGTCGGGCCGTCATGGCTGCCCGCTTCCATCATCGCATCGAGCATATCCTCGCGCTCCGCACCTGCCGGATTGCGGCCAAAGACGTGGAGCCCGTGCGGGATCAGTGCCTGCTCCATCTCGTAGAGACGCGCGGGCAGTTCGCCGATGTCGGCATAGGTGATGTCGAGCGCCTCGCACTGATCGGCGATCAGCGCAGCCAGATCGGCGCGCTCGCCCGCATGGTCGGCATCGTCAATGGTTGCCCGCCAGCGCTCGACGCTCGCCTTCAGCTCGCTGAGGCCTTTGTACAAGCCCGCCTGCGCCAGCGGCGGGGTGAGGTAGCTGATCAGCGTTGCGCCCGAACGGCGCTTGGCCAGCATCCCTTCCGACGGGTTGTTGGCGGCGTAGAGGTAGAAATTCGGCGTGTCGCCGATCAGGCGGTCGGGCCAGCACTTGCCGCTCATGCCCGCCTGCTTGCCCGGCATGAATTCGAGCGCGCCGTGGGTGCCGAAATGGAGCACGGCGTGGGCGCCGAAATCCTCGCGGATATAGCGGTAGAAGGCGCTGAAGGCGTGGGTCGGGGCGAAAGTGCCCTCGAACAGCAGCCGCATCGGATCGCCTTCATAGCCGAAGCCGGGCTGGACGCCGACGAACACGTTCCCGAAGTGCGCGCCTTGCACGAGGATGTGCCCGCCGTCTGCCAGCTGCTTGCCGGGGGCAGAGCCCCAGGCGGCTTCGATTTCGGCGAGATGCCTCTCGCGCTGCACGTGTTCGTCGGCAGGGATGCGGTGGGCGACGTTGGCATCGGTGCCGAACCGTTCGCGGTTGCCTTCGAGCAAGGCCGCGCGCATCGCATCGAGGCTTTCGGGGACATCGACGCTGTAGCCCTCGGCGGCGAGGCGCTGGAGCGTGGCAAACAGCGATTCGTGCACAGCCATGAAGGCCGCAGTGCCGGTCGCGCCGGCGTTGGGCGGGAAGTTGAAGACGACAATCGCGAGCTTGCGCGATGCGCGTTCGGCGCGGCGCAGCTGAATGAGCTTGAGCGTCTTGGCGGCCAGCGCCTCGGCTCTTTCGGGGCAGGCCTGCATCGGGCGCGCCTTGTGCGAGGGTGCGCGCGCGCAGCGGCGATCACAGCCCGAGCAGCCTTCGCCCGAAGCACCTGCGCGCCCACCGAAGACGTGCGGAACGGTCGAACCGTCAAGCTCGGGCAGCGCGACCATCATCGTCGCTTCAAGCGGCAGCAATCCCTGCGGACGGTGCGCCCAATCTTCGATCGACTGGAATTCGATCGCGTGGGCGGCAAGATAGGGCAGATCAAGATCGCCCAGCACCTCGCGTGCGGCCTGCGCATCGCTATAGGCCGGGCCGCCGACCAGCGAAAAACCGGTGAGATTGACGATCGCGTCGACCGTCGGCTTGCCATCGGGGCCGATGAAGAATTGCTCGATCGCGGGCCGCGCGTCGAGCCCGCTGGCGAACACCGGCACGACCTTGAGGCCGACCGCCTCGAAGGCGGCAATCGCGCCGTCGTAATGCGCGCAGTCGCGGCCGAGAAGGTAGGAGCGCAGCAGGATCAGCCCGACCGTGCCCTCGCGCCCCTTGCCTGCCGGAAGCAGACGCAGGCTTGCCGAGATGCGCTGCTGGGTGGCGGGGTGATAAACCCCCGTTTCGGGATATTCGAGCGGGGCATCCGCCTTGGTAATGCCGCGGCGATAGAGCCTTTCGCCGGCCGCGTAACGATCGATCAGCGCGCGCACCATCGCGATCACGTTCTCGTCCGAGCCTGCCAGCCAATATTGCAGCGTCAGGAAATAGGCGCGCACGTCCTGCGCGGTGCCGGGGATGAACTTGAGCAGCTTGGGCAGGCGGCGCAGCATCTTCATCTGCCCCGCGCCCGAATTGGGCTTGCCGTCCTTGCCCGAGCTTCCGCGCAGCTTCTTGAGCAGTGCAAGCGGGCCTTTCGCCGGGGCATCCATCCGGTAGCCGCCCATCTTGGTCAGCTTCACCACCTCGCCTGCGCTCATCAGGCACACCATCGCATCGCATTCCTCGCGCCGCGCTTCGAGTGCGGGCAGGATCATGCGGATGTGATCGTCGAGGAACAGCATCGTCGCGATGACGATGTCGGCCGAGGCGATGGCGGATTTGACCGCCTCGAGATCCTCGGCGTTGCTGCCCCACTCGCTCGCGGCATACAGGCTGAGGTCGATGCCCTCTTTCGCCAGCGCTTCCTCGGCCCGGCTAACCGCGCCCTTGAGGTGATTGTCGAGCGTGACGATCACCACCCGGACGGGCGCGCGCGGGTCCACCGAGGAGGCCGAGGCGACACTACCGTGCATAATGCGCCTTGGCGTCGTAGAGCGTTTCGAGGTCGATCTGGCGGCGCCCTTCGGCAGCCGCGAAATTCTCGGTGTTGCGGCGGGCCTTGCCGCGCACGAAGAAGGGGATCTTCTTGAGTTCCCGCTCGGCCTCGGCGGTCCACAGCGTGCCGCCTTCCTCCGCCATCGCAGGGGCCGGGATGTCCGCGACCGGCGCTTCCGAGACGGTGTCCGCAGGCGCAGCCGGAGCCTTGCGCGGCGAGTGCGCCGCGTGGTGCGATGCGCCTGCCTCGTCCGAGAACTCGAAATCCTCGCGGAACATGGTGAGGAGGTGCTCTTCAAGACCCATCACCAGCGGGTGAACCCAGGTGTCGAAGATCACGTTGGCGCCCTCGAACCCCATCTGCGGCGAGTGGCGGGCGGGGAAATCCTGCACGTGCACCGGCGCGGAAATCACCGCGCAGGGCAGGCCGAGGCGCTTGGCGATGTGCCGTTCCATTTGCGTACCGAGCACCAGTTCCGGGCAGGCCGCCGCAATCGCATCCTCGACCGCGAGGTGATCGTCGGTGATCAGCGGCTCGACCCCGCAGCGCGCGGCCTCGGCTCTGATTTCGCGGGCGAATTCGCGGTTGTAGCAGCCCAGACCGCAGACCTCGAAGCCCAGTTCCTCGCGCGCGATACGGGCGGCAGCGACAGCATGGGTCGCATCGCCGAAGATGAAGACGCGCTTGGAGGTGAGGTAGGTCGAATCGACCGACCGCGACCACCACGGCATCCGGGAAGAGGTGTCGCCGAGGGCAGGCGTGGGATCTGCACCTGCCAGCTCGGCGACGTCGGCAATGAAAGAGCGAGTGGCTCCCACGCCGATAGGGATGGTCCGGACCGCGGGTTGCGCGAAAGTGCGCTCAAGCCAGCGGGCGGCCTCATCTGCGATTTCAGGGTAGAGGACGATGTTGAAGTCGGCATGGCCGATCGTCTTGATGTCCTCAGGGGTGGCACCCAGCGGGGCGACGAGGTTGACCTCGACATCCAGTGCGCTGAGAATCTTCTTGATCTCGACCAGATCATCGCGGTGGCGGAAGCCAAGCGCGGTGGGGCCGAGGATGTTGACGCGCGCCTTGCGGCCTTCACGCGGCGCGCGGGTCACCGAGGTGTCAGCGAGGTGGCGCACGATCTGATAGAAGGTTTCGGCCGCGCCCCAGTTTTCCTTGCGCTGGTAGCTGGGCAGTTCGAGCGGGATCGCCGGGATCGGCAGGCCCATCGCTTCGGCAAGCCCGGCCGGGTCGTCCTGGATCAGCTCTGCCGTGCAGGATGCGCCGACGATGATCGCCTGCGGATTGAACCGCGCCACCGCCTCGCGCGCCGCGTCCTGGAAGATCTGCGCGGTATCCTTGCCAAGGTCACGCGCCTCGAAGGTGGTGTAGGTCACCGGCGGACGCTTGGCGCGCCGCTCGATCATCGTGAACAGCAGGTCGGCATAGGTATCGCCCTGCGGCGCATGGAGCACGTAGTGGAGCTTCTCCATCGCGGTCGCCACGCGCATCGCGCCGACGTGGGGCGGGCCTTCATATGTCCAGACGGCGAGCTGCATGGCGCTATACCTCCAAAAGGTCGCGCCGCCGCAGCGGACGGGCAAAGAGTTCAGCGAGATCGGCGGCCTGATCGAAGCCGTGGATCGGCGAGAAGACGAGTTCGATCGCCCATTTGGTGGTGAGCCCCTCGCCTTCGAGCGGGTTGGCAAGGCCGAGGCCGCAGACAGTGATGTCGGGCCGGTCGGCGCGGACGCGGTCAAGCTGGCGCTCGACGTGCTGGCCTTCGGAAAGGCGCACGTTCGGGCCGAAGCTCTCCAGTTCACGGGAGAGGTGCGCGCGGTGGAGATAGGGCGTGCCGACCTCAACCAGCTCCATGCCCAATTCGTCCTGAAGGTAGCGGGCGAGCGGCACTTCGAGCTGCGAATCCGGCAGGAAGCTGATGCGCTTGCCTTCGAGCTGCGGGCGCAGCTTCGATAGCGCGATCCGCGCGCGCTCACGACCGGGCGCGAGCACTTGTTCGGTCAGGGCGGGATCGACGCCGAAGGTGCGCGCGGCGGCACGCAGCCAGTCCGAGGTGCCCTCGACACCGAAGGGGAACAGTGCCTCGATCCGCTTCGCGCCGCGGCCTTCCAGCGCCATCGCGGTCTCGCCGAGGAAGGGCTGGGCCAGCAGGTAGCGGGTGTTCGGGCCGACGCTCGGCAGGTCGCGGGCGTTCCTCGCGGGCAGGCAGCCCACCTTGCTGATGCCGAGATCGGCGAAAAGGCGCAGGAACTGGTCTTCGACGATGTCGGGCAAGCTGCCGACGATCAGCAGCTCGGCCGGGGCATCGGCGGGGAGGGCCGGCATCACCGGCACCAGTGCGGCAAGGCAGGCGTCCTCGCCCTGCGTGAAGGTCGTCTCGATCCCGCTGCCCGAATAGTTGAGAATACGGACGCGCGGCATGTGCACTGCGCCCAGACGCTGGGCGGCCTTGGCGAGATCAAGCTTGATCACTTCCGACGGGCACGAGCCGACGAGGAACAGCGTCTTGATGTCGGGGCGGCGTTCCAGCAGGCGGTTCACCACCCGGTCAAGCTCGTCCTGCGCATCGACCATGCCGGCGAGGTCACGCTCTTCCATGATCGCGGTGGCAAAGCGCGGCTCGGCGAAGATCATCACGCCCGCGGCCGATTGCAGCAGGTGCGCGCAGGTGCGCGAGCCGACCACGAGGAAGAAGGCGTCCTGCATCTTGCGGTGCAGCCAGATGATGCCGGTGAGCCCGCAGAACACCTCGCGCTGGCCGCGTTCGCGCAGCACCGGGCGCTGGGCTTCGGCCGCGGGGCGGGCGAGCTCGGCGGCGCAGCCATCGAGGAGGGTGGCCGCGCTCATGCCGTCACCGCCTGCGGGGTCTGCGCGCCTTCAAGCCGCGCCATCCGCAGCTTCCACAGGAACTGGCCTGCATTGATCACGTAAGCCGCGTAACCCGCCAGCGCGACCAGCAGGCGTTGCTCGGTCGACCCGATCCCGGCGAACAGCATGACGAGGTAGAGGCTGTGCAGCGCCAGCACCAGCATCGAGAACACGTCTTCCCAGAAGAAGGCAGGGGCGAACAGCCATTTGCCGAACACCACCTTCTCCCAGATCGAGCCGGTGATCATGATGGTATAGAGCACAAGCGTCTTGACCACGATCGACACGTCGGCGGCGAAAGCGCCTTCGCCGGTCGCAAGCGCGCGGATCACCAGGCCGAGGCTGACGAGAAAGACAAGGAACTGCACCGGGGCGAGCACGCCCTGAACGAGCGTCCATACGGATTCGTCGCGCCGCTGGCGTTCCTGCGCGGTGTAGAGCGCGCGGGCGCTGGTTCTCTCGTGGCCCGCCCCTTTCACCGTGGTTCCAGGTTCGACCGGGGATGCGTGATCCGTCCGTGTCATATGTTGGGTTAGCCTTTTCTCTCAGACTCGGAGATTACGCCCGTTCCAACATAGGTGTCAACTTAATTGGACGTTTAGTTTTGTTGACGTTTAGGCGCTGAGCGATATCGTCGTTTGCGCCCGCTCCGAAAAGAGCGTAGATAGGATTCTCTGGCTTCTTGGGATCGGGGTCGGAGCTGTCTTGTCGGGGCAGAGACTACCTCCTGCGGAAGGTTCGTCCGCACGACCTGGGAGGGTTTGACGAATGGCAGATTCCAAGGCTTCAGGGATGTTTGGCTCGGGTTCTGCCCGGTTGCGCGAAGTTATGTCCGCACCGCTTGAGGCCGTCCGCCGACGAACCGCAGGCGCTGATCAGCACGATTCGGTGAACAGCGTCATCGAGAACGAGATTATCCCCCGTCTGCTGATGGCCCATGTGAGCGTCGAGCAGCGTGCCAAGACACGCCTGTTCCGCACGATTTCGTCCGAAGAGGTCTCCCGCTTTGCCCTGCTGCCCTTGCAGCTCGAAGCCGCCAATCTGCTGCAAGAGGTCGAGGGTTTCATCGCCAAAGGGGCCACGGTCGAGACGATCTGTCTCGATCTGCTTGCGCCTGCTGCCCGCAAGCTGGGCGAAATGTGGGAAAGCGACGAGTGCGATTTCCTCGATGTTACAATGGGCTTGTGGCGCCTGCAGGAAGTGATGCGCGAGGTGGCGGCGCGATCGCCTGCCGATTTTGGCGGGCTTGCGACGCCGAACAGCGCGCTGTTCTCCCCGATGCCGGGCGATCATCACAATTTCGGCACGCTGATGATCGAGGAAGTCTTCGCCCGCAACGGCTGGCGCAGCGAGGCGCTGGTGAAGCCGGAGCGGCGCGAATTGCTCGACCGATTGGCCCGCCAGCCCTTCGACCTGCTAGGATTGACGCTCGCCCGTGATTGTCCTAGCTCCGCCTTGGCTAATCTCATCAAGGCTGTGCGAAACGTATCGGCCAATCCCCACATCATCGTGCTGGTCGGCGGACGAATGCTCAACGAAAACCCGGGAATTGCGGTCGAAGTCGGAGCAGATGGCACGGGAGCAGATGCGCTGGCCGCGCTTGATCTTGCCAATTCGCTGGTGAAAGCCGCCTCTGCCCGCAGCCTTAACCTCGGGTAGGTTCAGGCGCAGATGCTCACCCGCAAACACAGCATCGAAGGCAAGCACCCGTTCGGGCGCGCAGCCGAGCTGTTCGACACGCTTGATGCTGATGCGGCGATGAAGCTGGCGATGGTCGCAGGCGACATCACGCTGGTGCTCGACGATACCGGCACGATCCTTGATGCCGCCTTCGATCCGCGCGATTTTCCAAGCTTTACCAATTTCGTAGGCACCAATTGGATCGAGACGGTCACTGACGATTCCCGCCCCAAGGTGATGGAAATGCTGGCCGCTGCCCGGCGCGGTGAGGTGCAGCACTGGCGTCAGGTCAACCACCCTTCGCATGATGGCGATGTGCCGGTGCGTTACGCCGTGCTGACCGTCAATGGCGGAGAGCACCGCATCGCCTTTGGCCGCGATCTGCGCGAAGCGGGCCGACTCCAGCAGCGACTTTTGCAAGTGCAACAATCGCTTGAGCGCGATTACCTGAGGATGCGCCAGCTCGAAGCGCGCTACCGGATGCTGTTCGAACGGTCGACCGAGCCGGTGATGATCGTCGAAGCCGGTACGCTCAGGATTCGTGAGGCGAACCCGGCGGCGCATGGGCTGATGGGCGCGCGCATCGGCGGATTGCCGGGCAAGAAGCTGCTGACGTTCATCGACAAGAACTCGCATGACGCGGTGCAAGCGCTGGTCGGTGCCGCCCTGGTTTCGGACACGGTCAGTCCAGGCCGCATCCGCATCGCTCGCGGTGCGCGCGAAGTGATGGCGTCGGTCAGCGGGTTCACGCAGGATCGCGGCCAGTTCCTGCTGGTGCGCCTTGTGCCCGCCAGTGACCGTCCGGTGTCCGATTTCTCCCCCGTGCTGACACTGGTTGACCAGATGCCGGACGCCTTCGTGGTGGCGGACAGCAACCTTGAAATCGTCACCGCCAATGCGGCCTTTGTCGAGATGCTGCAGGCCGCCAGCGTCGACCAGCTGCGCGGCCGGCACCTGTCGGAATCGATCGGCCGTCCGGGGATCGACCTTGATCTGATCGAGGGCCAGATCGACCAGCACGGTTCGGCGCGCAATGTCGCGACGGTGCTGCGGGTGGGCCATGATATTGAGGGTGAACCGGTTGAATTGTCAGCCGTTCGCACCTCGGGCGAGAATGGCTATTACGCCTTCGTGATCCGCCCGATCGGCCGCCGTCTGCGGGATTTGCCGCCCGGATCGCAGGACTTGCCGCGCTCGGTCGAACAGCTGACCGACCTTGTCGGCCGCATGAGCCTCAAGGACATCGTGCGCGAAAGCACCGACCTGATCGAGCGGCTCTGCATCGAAGCGGCCCTGAGCTACACCTCGGACAACCGCGCTTCGGCGGCCGAGATCCTCGGCCTGTCGCGCCAGAGCCTTTATTCCAAGCTCCACCGTTACGGGCTCGGCAACCTGACAGGCGACGGCGAGTAGGCCATTTCGGGCCACGGCCTGGTGCCGGGCAGCGCTGCCTAAATCTTCGCACGCCCCGACAAAACCCCGTTACGACGCGCCAACGCGCGGTAACGGCTGCATTGCAGGCGGGTGCCGACGATGACCTGCCACCCCGTCACCATTGCCAACTGTCAACATCGCGATTTCGACCGCTTTTGACACAATCCTGTCGTGCGCGACAAATCTGAACAGCGAATTCGGATATCCCCAGAATTAAAGTGTCAAAACAATTTGACGCTATGACCTGTCAGGCATAGCCTCAATTCATGGAGCACTCGGTTTCTTCGACTCGCGCCGTGCCCACTCCGGCACCCCGCCCGGCAGGCACGCCGGGGCCGCGCGATGTGCTCGAACTGCTGAAGCCGATCACCTGGTTCCCGCCGATGTGGGCCTTCATGTGCGGGGCGGTCTCGTCCGGTGCCGGGCTTGAGGGGCGCTGGTGGTTCGTCGCGGGCGGCGTGATGCTGGCAGGGCCGCTGGTGTGCGGCACCTCACAGGCCGTGAATGACTGGTTCGACCGCCATGTCGACGCCATCAACGAACCCCACCGCCCGATCCCGTCAGGCCGCATCCCGGGCCGCTGGGGGCTTTATATTGCCATTATCGCCAGCCTGATTTCGGCGGGCGTCGCGTGGCTGCTCGGCCCGGTCGTGTTTGTTGCAGGACTGGTCGGCCTTGCCTTTGCCTGGGCCTATTCCGCCCCGCCGCTGCGCTTCAAGGCGAATGGCTGGCTGGGGCCGCTGGTATGCGGGCTGACCTATGAGGGGCTGAGCTGGTTCACCGGCGCTGCGGTGATGCTGGGCGCGATGCCCTCGGCCGAGGTGATTGCGGTGCTGGTGCTCTATTCGCTCGGCGCGCACGGGATCATGGTGCTCAATGACTTCAAGGCGGTCGAAGGCGACCGCCAGACCGGGCTGACCTCGCTGCCGGTGGTGCTGGGCGTGGGCGCTGCGGCGCGGCTGGCCTGTGTGACCATGGCGGCGGCGCAGGTGGTGGTGATCGCCTTGCTCGCCATCTGGGGCTTTGCGCTCTCGGCGTTGATCGTCGCCGGTGTGCTTGCCGCGCAGATTGCCGCGATGCCGCGCCTGATCCGCAATCCGGCCAAGCAGGCGCCGTGGTACAATGGTGTCGGCGTGACGCTCTATGTGCTCGGGATGCTGGCGGCCGCGCTGGGCCTAGGGGGATATATCTGATGCACGCCCCGCTTGCCTCGCCCGCGGTTCAGACCAAGGGCTTCGGCTGGCTGGCGATCGTGCGGATCGGGCTGGTGCAGGCGGCGATCGGCGCGCTGGTGATGCTGACCACGGCGGTGCTCAACCGCCTGATGGTGGTCGAGTTCGAGCTTGCCGCGACCATCCCTGCCGGGCTCGTCGCGTGGCATTACGGGGTGCAGCTGGCCCGCCCCTTGTGGGGCCATGGTTCCGACAAGGGGGCCAAGCGCGTGCCGTGGATCATCGGCGGCATTGCGGTGCTGGCCACCGGCGCGCTGCTGGCAACGCAGGCCACGCTGATGATGGACAGCGCCTTTCCCGCCGCCCTTGCGCTCGCCATTTTCGCCTATGCGCTGGTCGGCGTGGGGGTGGGCGCAGGCGGCACCTCGGCGCTCGCCCTGCTTGCCAGCGGGGTCGCGCCCGAGCGGCGCGCGCCCGCTGCGGCGGTCACATGGATCATGATGGTCGGCGGCATCGTCGCCTCGGCGATCACGGTCGGCACGCTGCTCAAACCCTATTCGCCCGAGCGCCTGATCGAGGTCGCTGCCGGGCTGGCGGCGATCATGCTGGCGCTGACCGTGGCGGCGACATGGCGGCTGGAGCGGCAGGCCGGGCAGTTTCGCGAAGATGCGGCCGACGCGCCGCCGCCCGATTTCCGCGCCGCGCTGGCCGAAATCTGGCGCGAGCCGGCGGCGCGGCGCTTCACCGTGTTCATCTTCGTCTCGATGATCGCCTTCTCGATGCAGGACTTGATCCTTGAACCCTTTGCCGGGCTGATCTTTCACCTCTCGCCGGGGGATTCGACCAAGACGGTCGGCCAGTTCCACCAGGGCGGCATCCTGATCGGCATGATTGTCGCCGGGATCGGCGGGAGCGCCTTTTCAGCAAAGTCCGCAGGCGGCCTCAGGCCGTGGGTGGTGGGTGGTTGCCTTGCCTCGGGTGCGGCGCTGGGCGCGCTCGGGCTGGCGGCGATCAATGGCCCGCCATGGCCGCTGGGGATCAACCTGTTTGTGTTGGGCTTCGGCAACGGCGTGTTTGCGGTCGCTGCAATCGGATCGATGATGGGCCTCGCCGGCGCGGGCGAGCGGACGCGGGAGGGCGTGCGCATGGGCGTCTGGGGGGCGGCGCAGGCGATTGCCTTCGGACTGGGCGGCTTGCTCGGCGCGGTCGGGCTCGATCTGGCGCGGGGGCTGGTGCGCGGCGACGGCGCGGCCTTCCAGCTGGTGTTCGCGGTCGAGGCCGCAGCTTTCGTGCTTGCGGCGCTGCTGGCGGTCAAGGCGACCGGCGCAGCGGCGATCCGGACAAGTGCGGGGCAGGGAAAGAGGGAGCAGTTCGCATGAACCAGACAATCTATGATGCGGTGGTGATCGGCGGCGGCCCTTCGGGGGCGACGGCCGCGACAGACCTTGCGCTTGCCGGTCATTCGGTGCTGCTGATCGAGCGCGGGGGGCGGATCAAGCCCTGTGGCGGGGCGGTGCCGCCGCGCCTGCTCGCCGATTTCGACATTCCGCAATCGCTGCTGGTGGCCAAGGCGCGCTCGGCCCGGATGATCGCGCCTTCAGGCCGCGCGGTCGATATGCCGGTGGGCGAGATCGGCTATGTCGGCATGGTCGACCGCGAGGAATTCGATGAATGGCTGCGGGAACGTGCGCGCCATTCCGGAGCGGAGCGCCTCACCGCGACCTTCGAGAAGATTGAGCGTGACGACCAGCGCCACCCGCTCGTCACCTTCCGGCGCACGCGCGGCGGGCCGATCGAAAGCGTGCGCGCCCGTGTGGT
Organism: Erythrobacter sp. BLCC-B19; assembly: GCF_028621955.1. Taxonomy (NCBI): domain Bacteria; kingdom Pseudomonadati; phylum Pseudomonadota; class Alphaproteobacteria; order Sphingomonadales; family Erythrobacteraceae; genus Erythrobacter; species Erythrobacter sp. BLCC-B19. Next base: position 409,463 of record NZ_CP117516.1, on the reverse strand, counting down.
GATCGGCGCGGATGGCGCGCGCTCGGCGGTGGCCAAGCAATGCCTGCCGGGCGCGGAGCGCATCCCTTGCGTCTTCGCCTATCACGAGATCATCAAGTCGCCGCCGAAGAACACCGACCAGTTCGATGCCTCGCGCTGCGATGTCTATTACCAGGGCCGCCTCTCGCCCGATTTCTACGCTTGGGTCTTCCCCCACGGGGACGTCGCGAGCATCGGGGTAGGCAGCGCCAACAAGGGCTTCTCGCTGAGGGGCGCGATTGCCACGATGCGCGACGATCTCGGGCTCGACCGCTGCGAGACCGTGCGCCGCGAAGGTGCGCCGATCCCGCTGAAACCCCTGAAGCGCTGGGACAATGGCGCGGATGTGATCGTTGCGGGCGATGCCGCAGGGATTGTGGCGCCTGCCTCGGGCGAGGGGATCTATTACGCGATGGTCGGCGGGCGGATGGTGGGCGAGGCGGCTGCCGCCTTCCTCAAGACCGGTGAGGCCAAGCAGCTCCGGCTTGCCCGCAAGCGCTTCATGAAGGAGCACGGGCGGGTGTTCTGGGTGCTGGGGGTGATGCAGTACTTCTGGTATTCCTCCGACAAGCGCCGCGAGCGCTTCGTCACCATGTGCGACGACAAGGATGTGCAGGAGCTGACCTGGCAGGCCTATATGCACAAGAAGCTGGTGCGCGCCAAACCGATGGCGCACGTCAAGATCTTCCTCAAGGACACCGCGCACCTGCTCGGCCTGCGCCCAGCGCACTAGGTTTGCGGCAGGGGTCAGCGGACGCGAGGCCATTGCAGGCGGACGCCATGAACACTAGGCTCGCGTTCATGAAGCCGACCATCATCATTCCGGTCGTCGTCGCGACCATTGCCGCGCTGTGCGTGGCGGCGCTGGGGGCGACGGTGACCGACCTCGGCCCGTGGTATCAAGGGCTGGCCAAGCCCGGCTGGAACCCGCCCGATGTGGTCTTCCCGATGGGCTGGACGCTGATCTATGCGCTGATCACGGTCGCGGGCATCACCGCCTGGCGCGCCGCGCGCACCGCGGCGGAGGCGGAATGGGTGATCGGGCTGTTTGCGCTCAACGGCTTTCTCAACATCAGCTGGTCGATCCTGTTCTTCCGCCTGCAGCGCCCGGACTGGGCGTTTTTCGAGGTGATCGTGCTGTGGCTCTCGATCCTCGCGATGATCCTCTATTGCGGGCGCTTCTCGAAGAAGGCTGCGCTGCTGCTGGTGCCCTATCTGGTCTGGGTGGGATTTGCCGGTGCGCTGAACTGGGCGGTGGTCGAGCTCAACGCGCCCTTCGGCTGAGGCCGGAGAGGCGAGGGCGGGGCGGTAGAGGAGGGCGCACACATGGCCGGTCAAGGCCTTGCCGAAATGCTGTTCGAATATGGCTATGCCGCCGACGTCATGCTGGGCGTGCTGGCGATCGAGGGCGCTTGGCTGGTTCTCGCGAGGCGCTGGAGCCTGCTGGCGGTGCTCGGCCTGCTCGGGCCTGCCGCGCTGATCGTGCTCGGGCTGCGCGCGGCGATGACGGGGGCGGACTGGTGGTGGATCGCGCTGCCGCTCGCCCTGTCCTTCCCGCTGCATCTGATGGACTTGCGCAGCCGCTTGGCAGCCGCCCCGGCGGACACTTCCGGCTGATCGGACCGCGCCGCGACAAAGGGATCTCGGAAAAGCAAAACCCGGCCGGACCACTGAGGGTTCGGCCGGGTTTTGCTCTGTACCCTTGGGTGGAAGGTGCCGGGCCGCAGCCCGGCAGCCTCGCCCGATTTACTGGCCCGAAGCCGCGCCGATCGCGCCGCTCGGATCGTAGTTCTCGGTCGTCGGAGCGTAGTGATGCTCCTGCGCCCACAGGTACCAGTTGTCGACCACGGTGCCGGTCAGCAGGATGCCGATGCCGCCCGTGAGGGTGGTCAGCACCGCAAACCACCAGGCCCAGCGGTGGATCGATTCGAAGGTGGCATTGAAGCCCATCACCCAGCGCCAGAAGATCGCGCCGCGTTCTGCCGCCGTGCCGCGGTCGGTGATCTGTTCGATCTCGCGCTCGCCGCCGTAACGGCCGAGTGCCAGGATCGTCGCCCCGTGCATCGCGAACAGCACCGCCGACCCGTAAAGGAAGACGATCGAGAGCGCATGGAACGGATTGTAGAACAGGTTCCCGTAGACCAGCGAGAAGTTGTTGGTCCAGTTGAGGTGCTCGAAGATGCCGTAAGGCACCGCCTGCGACCAGTCGCCCAGCAGCATCGGGCGAATGAAGCCCAGCACCAGGAACAGCCAGATGGCAGAAGCAAAGGCCCAGGGAATGTGCATCCCCATGCCCAGCGCCTTGGCCCGCATATAGGTGCGCACCCACCAGCACAGCACCGAGATGGTCAGGAACGCGCCGGTCATGATGAACCAGCCGCCCTCGGCCAGCGGAACGAACGGGCTGAACCCGTATTCCGGCCCCGGAGGCTTCAGCGAGAGCCAGAAGAACTCGCGCATGAAGGCAATCGGGCTCCAGTTGACGCTCGGATCAGCGGCCATGTTGAGGCCGATGATGACGATCGCTGCCCCGCCGAAAGCCAGGCTGATGAGCCCCAGCAGGCCAAGATAGACCGGCCCGATCTGGGCCTGCCCAAGCTTGCCCATCCAGTAGGAGTGGGACGTGAACGGCAGGCGGTCTTCGCTGCCGTCGAGGTGCGGGACGCCCATTTCGGGCGGCCCTTGCACTTGCACCTGTGTGAAGATGTTCTGATATGTCGCCATGGTTCAGGTGCTCCTTACGACCAGATCGGGATCTTCTTCCAGAAATCCCAGAATTCGATCCAGCTGCCGACATACAGAGTGCCGGAGATGACGATGCAGATGGCGCTCCAGAACGCTGCATTGAGCGCCAGGAACAGACCCACCCGGTGAATGCCGAGCGTGCCGACCGAATAGCCGATGAAGTCACGGAAATAGGTGTCTTCGTATTCGGGCGATTTGACGTCGGTGCCCCCCGTGGTGTTCACCGCCGACAGCACTAGACCGCCATGCAGCGCGAGCGCGAGACAGTTCGTAAAGAAGAACGTGATCGCGAGCATGTGCACGGGGTTGTAGTGGAAGTTGCCGAAGGCGTAGCCCACGCCCGAAACCCACTCGAGGTGAGTCCAGATGCCATAGGGGAAGCCATTGCCCCACGCGCCCATCCACAAGGGACGGATCACATTGAGGGTCACATAGGCAAAAACCGCCACGCTGAAGGCGATCGGCACGTGGTAGGACATGCCGAGCTTGCGGGAGATTTCCGCCTGCCGCATCACCCACGAAACGAAGGCGATGACAGCGCAGCCGGTGATGATCTGCCAGTAACCGCCCTTGGCAAGGGGGGCGAGCGACAGGCCATATTCGACCGGCGGTGGGTTGATCGAGATCAGCCACGGGTTGAGGGTCGGACCCTGGGTTGCGGCGGCGAAGATCAGCATGGTGCCCAGAAGGGCGCTGATTGCCGTCGTTACTCCAAAGAATCCGACATAAAACGGCCCGACCCAGAAGTCGAAAAGGTCGCCGCCGATCAATGTGCCACCGCGGACGCGGTATTTCCGCTCGAAACTAAGGAGCGCCATAGGTCCATCCTCCCCGCCACTGGGGCGGGTGCTATAGGTTGCTTTCCGAGTGTTAGGAGGCAGGCAGGCGAACCTGCCCCCTCACATTTTCGAGCAGGTCTATCCCTGCGCCGGGGCTTCCGGCGAAGTGACAGCAGCCGCAGCCGGCGCAGCGCCATCTTCCAACCAGTTATAGTTGGTGGTGCTGAGCAGGATGAAGTGGATGGTGAACGCCAGAACGGCGAGACCAACGTGCAGCGCCACGAGGGTGCGGCGGATATCAAAGTAGAACCAAAGTCTCCACATGGTGAATTCCTTCGAATGTTTCGCGTAAAAGGCAGAGGTGTCAGCCGAAGCCTGCGGGGATTACCCGTGGCGCTCGCCTGAAATCCGGCCTTCGATCAGAGCGGCAGCCAGGGCTTGTTGGCCCAGACCAGCGCATGGGCGACGAGCGCGATCACCACATAGATGGTGAAGGTGCCCATGAAGCCCTTGTGGATTTCCTGAGCCTCTTCAGGGGTCAGGTGAGTCCCGATGCGTTCATTCATTGGGTTGTCTCCGTTCAGTTGGGTGAGATTGGAAGCCCGAAGGCCTCCGTCGGCATCCCCGCGTGATCCCCCACGTGGATTGGAGAGCCCCCTGTGGAAGGGGGGCATGGGCTTGTGCCGATGCGGAAGGCTTCCGCAGCAGCGACAAACGGGTGTGAAGGGCAGGGCGCATCGTCATCATGCTCCCGTTCCTTCGAGCAGAGCTTCCGCAAGGCAGTCTGCTGTAACTGTGGTCTCGCCGCGCTGGCGCGCGGTCCGCTCGGCCGCGTCGCGCAGACGCTTGGCGGCGGAAATGCGGATCAGCACCGGCTGGGCTTCGACAAGCTGGTCGAGCCTGGTCTTGGCGTCATTGTCCCAGGTCAACTGGGCCTCGCTGCGCACCGGGGTCGCATCGACCTTGTCCATTTCGGTGCCCAGAGGGAGGATGTGGAACAGCGCATCGAACAGCGCATTGCACACTTCCTGCACCAGATAGGTCGCGCCCGAATAGCCCATGAAGGGCGTGCCGGTGTGGCGGCGGATCGCCGCGCCGGGGAAGCTTGCCGGGATATACATCCCCCGCGCGCCGCACTCGGCCATGTACATCCGCTCATTATAGCTGCCGAACACCACCAGCGGCGGATTGGCGCGGATCGCGGCGCGAACCTCGTCGTTTTTCGGCTTCACCCCCGCACAGCGCGAGAAGGCAAAGGCGCAGGGCAGGCCCATGTCGTCTTCGAGGAAGTGGCGGATGCCGCGCGCATAGGTTTCGTTGGCGACGATGCCGAAGCTCGCGGTGCCGAAGAAATCCTGCGTGACCGAGCGCCACAGATCCCACAGCGGCTTGATGGTTGTGTGCTTCTCGCGCTCGATGAAGGGCTCGGGGTCGAGCCCGAGCTCGGCGGCGAGTGCGCGCAGGAACTTGGTGGTCTGGCTGAGGCCGATGGGAGCCTGGAAATAGGGTCGCTCGAGCGTCTCGCACAGGTTGCGGCCGAACTCGCGGTAGAGGCAGACATTGGCATCCGCGTTCGCCAGCTTGGCGATGTCGGCCAGGTGGGTGCCCAAGGGGAAGACCACGCCGACCTCGGCGCCGATGCCTTCGACCAGACGCCGGATCTCGGCCAGATCGCTGGGCATGTTGAACATGCCATAGGACGGGCCGATGATGTTGACGACCGGCTTCTCGCCCTCGCGCCGTTCGCGCTTGGCGGGCATCTTCTTGGGGCCGAATTCGGTCCACAGCCAGGTCAGCGCGCGGTCTGCCGACTGCCACTGGTCCTCGTCGATGGTGCGCGGCAGGAAGCGCTTGATGTTGGTGCCTTCGGGCGTGACGCCGCCGCCGATCATCTCGGCTATCGAGCCCGTCACCACCACGGCGGGCAGTTCGGGATCGAGCGTTTTCCAAGCGCGCTTCATCGCGCCTTCGGTGCCGGTCTTGCCCAGCTCTTCCTCGCCAAGGCCAGTGACGACGATGGGCAGTTCGTGCGGGGGCAGGGCGTCGGTGTAGTGGAGGACCGAGGTGACCGGCAGGTTCTCGCAGCCCACCGGGCCGTCGATGATCACCTGCAACCCCTTCACCGCGGTGAAGACGTAGGTGGCGCCCCAGTAGCCGCCGGCGCGGTCGTGATCGAGGACGAGCGTCATGTGCCGATCGCCTCCGATGCCTTGCGCGCGGCCTCGTTGAGGGCGGCGTATTTCTTGCGGAACTTGGGACGGTCGACGGGGAGGTCTTCCCACACGCCCGCGGCGTGTTCGGTGCCGACGCCTTCGAAGAAGTCGCGCATCGCATCGAAGCGCGCCTTGTTGCCCATCGCGGCGTTGATCACCGTGGCGAGGCTGCCTGCGCCCGCCGGGCCCATCAGCGGGCGGGCCGAGATGAGGTTGGTGAAGTAGAGCGCCGGGATCGCCTTTGCCTTGGCGTGCTGCACCACCGGCGTGGTGCCGATGGCGAGATCGGGGCGGTATTCCTCGATCGCGGCGATATCCTGTTCGAGGCTGGCGCGGAACTGCACCTGCACGCCGCGCGCTTCGAGCCATTCGCGGTCTGCATCCGACCACTTTGTGCGCGGGCAGGCGCTGCCGACATAGCGGACATCCGCGCCGCTTTCGACCAGCAGGCGGGCGACCAGAAGCTCGGAGCCTTCATAGCCCGACAGCGTGATCCGGCCCTTGATCGGCATATTGGCAAGCGCGCCCTTGCAGGCGGCGACCATCGCGTTCTTGACCCCGTCGACCTTGGCTTGGGGCAGGCCCATCACATCGCCGAGCGATTGGAGCCAGGCGGCGGTGCCATCAGCGCCCACCGGGGCCGAGCCGATCACCGGGCGGCCTGCGGCTTCGAATTCGCGGATCGAGGCGGTGTAAAAGGGGTGGATCGCGGCGACGACGGCGCAATCCAATGCGGCATAAAGCTCGCGCCATTCGCGGGTCGGGACCACGGGGCCGGCAGCAAGGCCGAGAGGTGCCAGCATCTGGCCGATCACCACCGGGTCGGCCGGGAACATCTCGCCCAGCAGGGCGACCGAAGGCAGGTCGGAGCGTTCGCGCGGGGCCGCAACCGGCCCGCTCATCACTTCCTCGCGGGCATATTGGAGCATTGCGCCCGCCAGCACGTCCTTGGCTTCGGCGTGGGTGGGGATGCCGAAGCCCGGCACATCGATGCCGATGATCCGCACGCCGTTGATCTGCTTGCCCAGGAGCCGCAGCGGCACGCCGCTCGCGGTGGGGACGCACAGGTTGGTGACCACGATCGCGTCGTAATTCTCGGGATCGGCGAGGCCTTCGACCGCTTCCTTGATGTCCTCGAACAGCTTGCCGGTGACCAGCGTTTCCGAGGAGAAGGGCACATAGCCCACCGTCCGCCGCGCGCCGTAGAAGTGCGAGGTGAAGGTCAGGCCATAGACGCAGCAGGCCGAGCCCGAGAGCACGGTCGCAGTGCGCCGCATTCTCAGGCCCACCCGGAGTGACCCAAACGCGGGGCACATGGACTGGGGTTGGTCATGCGGGCCGACGGGGTAGTCGGCCGCATATTGATCGAGGATCTCGCTCTTGCCGGCGGCGCGGGCGGCCTCGTTCATGGTGTCCTTGGACGCGCAGGCGCCCGCACCGGGATCGAGATCGATCCGGTCGGCGGAGCGCTGGGGCGCGTCAAAGGCGTTATGGTCGCTCATGCCTCGTCGTAGATCACTTCGAGGCTGGGGCGGGATTCGAACACGCCGCCGCGCATGTCGGCCTGCGTCGCGGGGACGAGCTCGACATTGCCGCCCACCACATCGGCGCTGAACAGGCCTAGCAGGCCGTCCTGATCGAGCGGATTGGGCCGCAGCGGCGGGGCGGTGGCGACATTCTCGGCCAGCGTTTCGAACAGGCTGCCCCATTCGCCGCCGGGGATGCCGATGATCTGATAGTTCGCGCTCTTGCGGCGGATGTCTTCATTGGCGGGGATCGCGGTCAGCACCGGAATGCCCACGGCCTTGGCAAAGGCATAGGCCTCGCCCGTGCCGTCGTCCTTGTTGACGATCATGCCCGCGACGCCGACGTTCCCGCCCATCTTGCGGAAATATTCGACCGCTTGGCAGACGTTGTTCGCCACATAGAGCGATTGCAGGTCGTTCGAGCCGACCACGATCACCTTTTGGCACATGTCCCGCGCGATCGGCAGGCCGAAGCCGCCGCACACCACGTCGCCGAGGAAATCGAGCAGGACGTAATCGAAGCCCCAATCGTGGAAGCCCAGTTTTTCGAGCGTTTCGAACCCGTGGATGATCCCGCGACCGCCGCAACCGCGGCCGACTTCGGGGCCGCCGAGCTCCATCGCGAAGACGCCGTCGCGCTGGAAGCACACATCCTCGATGCGCACTTCCTCGCCCGCCAATTTCTTGCGGCTCGAGGTTTCGATGATCGAAGGGGTCGCCTTGCCGCCGAACAGCAGGCTGGTGGTGTCAGACTTGGGATCGCAGCCGATCAGCAGCACGCGCTTGCCCTGCTGGGCCATCATGTAGCTGAGGTTGGCGAGGGCGAAGCTCTTGCCGCTGCCGCCCTTGCCGTAGATCGCGATGATCTGGGTTTCGGACTTGACCTCTCCGGTGTGGACCGGATCGGGCTCGTGACTTGCCTCGTCGCGAAGGTGGGCGGCCTGGGTATCAAGCACGGACATCAGCATTCGCTCCAATCGAGAACCATCTTCAGACAATCGGGATCGCTGAAGGCTTGGGGGTAGGCGTCGAGCGCCTCTCCGGCAGGGCGCCGGTTGGTGACCAGACCCTTGAGGTCGAGCCGCCCGCATTCGATCAGCGCCCGCGTTTCGGCGAGGTCGCCCGGCTGCCATTCGGCGGCGACGCGGAAGTGCGCCTCGCGCATGAAGGCGGCCGGAAAGGCGAAGCTGACACGTTCGGAATAGAAGCCCGCCAGAACGATCTCGCCGCCCTTGGAAAGGCGCATGATGAGATCGTCGATCAGGCCAGCATCGCCGCTGGCGTCATAGATCGCGTGGTAATCGCGGCGCTCGTCAGCAGCCGGGTCGATGACATTGTAGCCGACAGCGCCCGAACGGCGGGCGGGGTTTACTTCCCACACCGCGGGCGCCGTGCCGCCGAGCGCCAGTGTCAGGCGGGCGAGCAGGCGGCCCAGCACGCCGTGGCCGATGATGAGATCGGGCAGCGCCTCGCGCCGGGCAAAGCCACCCTTTATAGCGTGGAGTGCCGTCGCCGCGAGCGCGCAGAGCACCCCGGCTTCGCCCAGGTGTTCGGGGATCGGCAGCGCCCGCGCCGACGGAACGATGACCCGCTGGGCGGTGCCGCCAAACAGACCGCGTGCGTCGGTGTAGCAATTGGCACCGGGGACAAACACCCAGTCGCCGATCCGCGCCGCAGCATCCGGCCCGGCATCGATGATGCGACCGACCGATTCGTAACCGGGAACGAGCGGGTAGCCGAGGCCCGGGAAGGGCGGCATCCGGCCGGTGAACAGCAGCTTTTCGGTGCCGGTGCTGATCCCGCTGTAGGCGATTTCGACGACAACGTCCGAGGCCTCCACCGGCTTCATCTCAAGCGCCCGGAGAGCGATGCGCTCCGGTGCTTCGAGTATGACGGCCAGCGTATTCATTTCCTCGGTCTCCCCTGAGGTGGAATTCGAGGCGCGAACGCCGAGTCGAATGCCCCGCAGCTACGTTCTCCCAACTGTGTGCTACGCCTTACGTTCCCAACTGTCAAACTAACTGGACAAATTAAACTCAGGCCTGGGCCATGACGATGCTTGCGTTGACCGGTTGTGCGGTTGCGACGAGCCGAGCATCGGCGAAACCGGCGGTGCGGCACATGGCGACGATCTCGGCCGGGCTGCGCGGGCGGCCTGATCCCATCGCCCACAGATAGAGGCCGAAGAACGCCTCCCCCATCGCTTCTGCGCCGGGGATGCGCGCCATCGGCTCGGCAATCAGCAGGCGGCTGCCGGGGGCGAGGCTCGCGCGAACATTGGCGAGCAGGGCGGCGGCGGGGGCGTCGTCGTGATCGTGGAGAATCCGGATCAGCGACACCATGTCGTAGCCTTGCGGTATCGAATCGCTGAAGAAATTTCCCGGATGAGGCGTCACCCGATCAGCGCCGAGGGCATTGGCAACCAAGCCCGCGCCGGTCTCCACAACTTCCGGCAGATCGAACAGGCCAAGTTGCAGATGCGGCCAGGCGGTGCCGATGTGCCGCAGAAAGGCACCATACCCGCCGCCGACATCGCACAGCCGCCTCACGCCCCGAAAGCTGACGGTCGCCAGCACTTCATCGGCGACGAAATGCTGCGAGGCGGCCATTAGCTGCGAATATTCCGCCGTATCCTCACCGCGCTCGGTCACGCCCTGCAACGCGCCGGCGTATGTCCAGAAGCGCGAGAGGGCGGTCGGCTCGGCGCGGTCTGCCTTCAGCAACGCGAGCGGATCGGCGAGATCGGCATAGAGCAGGCGGTGATGGCGCACCATTGCCTGAACACCGGGATTTGTTGCAAAAACAGCGCCTTGCTCCCCCAGCATCCAGTGGTCGGGGGCGGGCTCTTCTGACAGCATCAGCGGGCGGCCGGCGCGCAGGAGCGTAAGCGCCGCGCTCTCGGACAGGCCCATCCGCTCAGCGATCACGCGCGCGCCGAGTGGCCCGTCCTTGAGGACATCGAACAGCCCGCTTTCGACATAGGCGCGCAAGACCTGCGAATAGGCAAAGCCTGCGAGCAGATCGAACGCGCCGGCCGCGCGGCGCGTGGCGATCCAGCGGATCAGCGGCAGGCGCGCGGCCCAGTGCTGGAATCTTGCTGAGGAAAAGACGCGGTTGCGCCGCGCCACATAGCCGAGCCTGAAGGCGGCCCAGCGGTTCACTTTGCGGATGCTTTACAGGCCATGTGTCTAAATCATTGGACAGCGCAGCGCGTAAGGTCAATGATAATCGCGGGATCGACGGGAGCGAGGGCCGGATGAACGCGCGAGTCGCCGTGATCGGAGCAGGCATAGGCGGGCTGACCAGCGCCGCGCTGCTGGCTGCCCGCGGCGCCGAGGTCACGGTGCTCGAAAAGGAGCCCTGGGTCGGCGGCAAGGCGCGGCGTGTTCTCGTCGACGGGGCCGAGATCGACGGCGGGCCGACGGTCTTCACCTATCGCCGCGTGTTCGAGGAAATCTTCGCCGCCTGCGGCGCGGACTTCGCGGATCATGTCACCGTCCGCAAGGCCGAGGTGCTGGCCCGCCACTGGTGGGACGATGCCTCGGGCCATCTCGATCTGTTTGCCGACCACGAGGCCAGCGTCGATGCCGTCGGCCGCTTTGCCGGGGCCGATGCCGCGCGCGGCTATGCAGCGTTTGCGGCGGAGGCGGAGCGGATCTTTGCCGTGCTCGAAGACCCCTTCCTCCACGGCGACAAGGCCAGCACCCCGCTGCCGATGATGTGGCGCATGGGGCTGACCAAGTTGCCCCAGATGCTGGCAATGCGGCCCTTCGACGGGATGTGGAACGCGCTGGGCGAGCATTTCAGCGACCCGCGCCTCCAGCAATTGTTCGGGCGCTATGCCACCTATTGCGGCTCCTCGCCCTATCGCGCGCCTGCCACGCTGATGCTGATCGCTCACCTTGAGGCGCGCGGGGTGTGGCTGATCGAGGGCGGGATCCATGCACTCGCCAAGGCGCTCGCCACGCTTGCGACACGGCAGGGGGCGCGGGTGCGCACCGGGGTGGCGGTGACAGAGGTGCTCACCGAGAATGGCCGCACCAGCGGCGTGTTGCTGGCGAGCGGCGAAGTGATCCCTGCCGACATCGTGATCTGCAACGGTGATCCCTCGGCGCTTGCCACCGGACGTTTCGGCGCGGCGGCGCGGCGCGCGGTGCCTGCGATCCCGAGGCCCAAGCGCTCGCTCTCGGCGCTGGTCTGGTACGCCCACACGCGCACGCAAGGGGCCGAGCTGAGCCATCACAACGTCTTCTTCTCGCGCGATTACGCTGCCGAGTTCCGCGACATCGCCGCTGGCCGCACCCCGGCCGAGCCGACCGTCTATGTCTGCGCCATTGATCGCGGCGCCGACCATCACGCCCCGCCGAACGTCCCTGCCTTGGGGGCACGCGAGCGGCTCCAGATCATCGTCAACGCCCCCGCCGATGGAGACGTTCACGCCTATACCCCTGAGGAGAGAGAGCGATGCACAAGAGCCATGATGGCGACACTCGGACGCTGCGGCCTCCGGCTGGAGGAACCGCTGGTGCACCAGCTCATGACCCCGCAGGACTGGGAAGGGCTGTTCCCGGCCACGGGCGGCGCCCTTTATGGCAGAGCGTCGCACGGCTGGGCGGCCTCCTTCCAGAGGCAAGGGCCGAAGACCCGTCTGCCCGGTCTCTACTGCACGGGCGGGGCGACCCATCCGGCAGCCGGCGTCCCTATGGCAGCCTTGTCCGGGCAGCTGGCCGCGAGGACAATCGCGAAGGACCTCGCTTCGATGAGGACATCCCGCCCGGCGGTTACAGCTGGTGGTATGTCGACGCGATCAGCGACGACGGGCAGCACGGGCTGACGATCATCGCCTTTCTGGGCAGCGTGTTCTCGCCCTATTACAAGCGCAGCGGCAGGGGCGATCCGCTCGATCATGCCTGCCTCAACGTCGCGCTTTATGGCCCGCAGCACCGCTGGGTGATGACCGAGCGCGGGAAGAACGCGGTGCAGCGCGATGCCTCCAACCTTGCCATTGGCCCCTCCAACGTGCGCTGGGAGAATGGGGCGCTCACCATCGACATCGTCGAGGGCGACACGCGGCTGTTCGTGCCGTGGCAGCGCAAGGTGACCGGCAGGGTGCGGGTGTTCCCCGAAATGCTCAACACCGCCGCCTTCGCGCTCGACCCCAAGGAACGCCACATCTGGCACTGCCTTGCCCCGTGCGCCCGGATCGAGGTGGAGATGACTGCGCCCGCCTGCCGCTGGCAGGGCAAGGCCTATCTCGATCACAACCGCGGTGCCGAGCCGCTCGAGACCGGCTTCAACACCTGGCACTGGTCGCGCGCGCATCTCAAGTCAGGCGCGCTGGTGTGTTACGAAGGCGAGCGCGGGGACGGGTCGCTCTTCGCCAGCGCGCTCCGGTTCGACCGTCACGGCGTGCCCGAGCCGGTCGAACTGCCCCCGATCGCGCAACTGCCCGACAGCAAATGGGGCATCACCCGCCGCACCCGCTCCGACATTGGCGTGGCTGAAGTGCGCCGGACGTGGGAGGACACCCCGTTCTATGCCCGCTCCGAACTCGCCTCGCGCTTCATGGGCGAGGAAGTGGTGGCGGTGCAGGAAAGCCTCGACATGCGGCGCTTTTCCTCGCGACTGGTGCAGTTCATGCTCCCCTACCGGATGCCGCGAAGGGCGCGGTAGGGCGCGGAGGCCTTCAGATCTGGGCGTCTTCGATAACGAAGCGGGTTTCGCCGTCTGCATCGCCCTCCACCCGGCGGAACAGGATATGCCGGGCTGAGGCAGCCGAACTATCGGGCTGAGAGAGCAGCGCCTTGGCCGAATGTGCCTGCGCGCCAGCATCCTCACTCACAGCCTGCGTGTGCCAAGTCCCGGCCGCCTCGTAGATCAGCGAGAAGGGGGCATCGCTCGGCATCCGGGCCATGAAGGTCAAGGCCATGTCGTCGAGCATGTAGCCGTAGAGCTTCAGAATACGCGGGTTGGTGAGCGTGAAAGGGTGGCCGTTGCGGGCCGTGCTGTTGTGCCACTTGCACAGCGGCATCAGATAGCACTCCGACCCGCGCTCGACCGAGCCGTCGCTGTTCGGCGTCATGTGGCCGCCGACATCGAATTTTGGGTGCGACCCCTCGGGCGTGGTGACCTTTACATAGCAGTTTCCGTCGATCCCGTTGCGGATCAGCAACTGCCGCCATGAGGCACCATCGATCTCGGGATCATGCGAGCTGCCGGAGATGTTGTAGAGCGTGCCGTGATAATCGACGACCTCCGCGTGCGTCGACAGCAGCTTGGCGGATTGGTGGCGATCGACGAACGCGGCGAGTTGATCGGCAACGGTTTGCATAAGCCCCCTTTCATGCTCTGCCGAAACACCGGGCGCCGCTGTTCTCTTCCACTTTCGCGAGTCGGCCACCGGATGGGCAAGATCAGCAAGGTCGCCGCGCCGGGCCAAATGCGTCAACCGGCAAATGCGCGCCTGGCGATCCTGTGCCGACAGCAGGTGCCTTGGATCAGGGCGCGGGCGGCGGCGCGCCGTCGCGTTCCGCTGCTTCCTTGGCCGCCTTCTCCGCGCGGGTCTGTTTCAGCATCCGGTCCATCTTCCAATATTGCCAGACGCCGAAGGTGATCGCGCCGCCATAGAACAGCACGATCTCGATCCAGCCGAAATTGCTCATGGGCGCTGACTCCTATCCGTGGCCCGCAAGGAAGGCCGCGATATGGGCGGTGGCCTGCTCAGGGGCTTCTTCATGCGCCAAATGGCCGAGCGCGGGAAGCAGTTCCAGCCGCGCGTCCGGCAACCATCCGGCAGCATCGCGCGCCCAGTCGGGCGGGATCGCGGGATCCTTCGCGCCGTGGAGAAGCAGGACGGGGTTGCGCACCTCACCCATCCGCAGGCGCAAGGCCGGCAAGTCCCAGTTCGCCATCATCGCCAGCGCGCCGCCCGCATGGCCGGGGTGCTTGAGCAGCCGGGCGTAACAGGCCAGCCCCGCGCGATCGATCCGCGAATGGGTCGAACGCCACAGAAACCGCTCCGCCCCGCCGACAAGGTCGATGCTGCCGGTGAAGATGCGCGGCACCAGCGGGTTGACGAACAGCGTCTTGGCGATCGCAGGGAAGATCTGCGCCATCGCGCCGGGGAAGGGGCGCAGCGCCGCGCTGAGGCCGACGATCGGCCCCTGAAAGCCGTGGTCGAGCGCCAGTTGCAGCGCAATCGCCGCGCCTGCCGAATGGCCAATAATCGCGGCGGGCCTGACCTCCAGCGCCGCCAGAAGCCCGGCCACTTCGCGCGCCATCGCCGGCAGGCTCATCGCAAAGGCATCATGTCCGGCGGTGAAAGCGTGTCGGGGCAAGTCGCAGGCGATCACATCATGGCGCTGTGCCAGCAGCGGCATCAGACCGCGCCATGAATGGACCGAGGCGCCCGTGCCGTGGAGCAGCAGCAGCGGCGGCCCGGAACCCATCCGCTGGACGTGCCAGCGCGCCGCACCGGCCGCAACGAAGTGGCTCGCCTCGCGGTGCGGCCAGATCAGTCCCTCGCGGCTCCAGTCGAGCGCGCTCATGCCGCCTTGCCGAGCGGCTGGACGGCGTTGATCGCGGCTTGCAGCATCCGCGCATCGGCGCGGGGGAGGGCGAGGAAGCGCCCGCCAAGGGCAGCGGCAAGGCTCGCACCTTCAGGGCCGGGGCGCGCGGAAATGTCGATCACGAGCGAATCAATGCCTCTTGCCGCGATGGCCTTGGCGGCAGCTTCGGCATCGGCGGCGGCCTGCGGGCGTCCGGGGGAGCCGTCGGCGGCGATATTGGCTCTGCCATCGGTGAGGATCACCAGCGCGGCGCTTCTCCCCTTGGCGATCACCGCCTCTGCCACTTCGCGCGCGGCATTGAGGCCGAGCGCGAGCGGCGTGCCGCCCCCGCCGGGCAGTTCGGCGAGGGTGCGGCGTGCGCGGGTGAGGGATCTGGTGGGGGGCAGGATAAGCTCGGCGGTTGTGCCGCGAAAGGCCACCAGCGCGACCTCCGAGCGGGTGACATAGGCCTGCGCCAGCATCAGCTCGACCGCGCCCTTGGCCTCGGCGAGCCGTGCCGCCGCCGCTGATCCGCTGGCATCGACCGCAAAAATAGTGACCCGCGCCGCGCGTTCCTCGAAGCGGCGGATGCGCAGGTCTTCCTTGCGCATGATGATTGCGGAGGTGTCCCGGCTGCCCGCTTCGCGGCGGCGCACGGGCTGCCAGGGCACCGCGGCCCTGAGCGAATCGATCAGCGCCAGCTTGGCCCCGCCGCGCGGCATTCCGGGGCGCGCGCCGAGCGGCTTGCCACGCGTCGCTGCCTTGCGCTTCTGCCCGGTGCCGCTCGACGATGCGCGGCGCGGGGCTTTCCCTTGCGCGAGCTGTTCGAGCAGCCCCGCCGGGATCGCGGCGCGGGCCGCCTCGACGAGAATTTCGGAGAGATCGGGTTCTGGCTGCTGGCGGTCGGTGTTGGATTGGTCCTCGGGCGAGCCATCAGGGGGCGGGGCGGGCGGCTCCTCGGGGGGCGGGGTCTCGGGCGCTTCCTGCGGGGGCAGGCGGGTGGCGCGCGGGGCGAGCACAAGCCGCACCGCGCCCGCGTGATCCGATGTGTTCGTAACCGCGCGTCCGGCCAGTGCTGCCAGCCCCCGTGCGGCCTCGCCTGTGTGGATAAGCGCGCGCAAGGAATCGACGCCCAGCGCCTCCGCAGTCGCGGCAAGGGCACGCAAGGCGGAATCGTCCAGCGGGGCGACATCGGCCAGCGCCATCGCCGCAGGGGCCAGTGCCACATCCTGCCAGCGGCGCGAATGGCTGAGGTCGCAGGGGAAGGCGAGGCGTTCGGTCAGGCTGGCAGGGGGCGCGTCGTCGGGCTCTGCCGCATCATCGAGCAGGACGAGCGCGGTCTGTCCCTCGTCCAGCGCCTGCGCGAGCCGCCCGGCGATGCTGCCGTCCATTCGCTCGGCCATCCCGGCGATCAATGCCCCCCCGCGCGCCTCCTCAATCAGCCCGGTCTGACGCACCGGCCGTCCGGCCGCGAGGCTGCTGGCAAGGTCGATCCCGCCCAGCAGCCGCTCGTCATCGACATGGCCGGGTAGACGGCGCAGCGGCATGGCCTCGGTTAGCGCGGCGACCAGCGCCTCTCGGGCGGGGCTGGAGCCGCGCAGGGTCAGACCCTTGAAGACCTCTGGCGCGAGAACGAAGAGCCGCGCCGCCAGCACCGCATCATCCAGCGGGTCGGCGAGGTCGGGGGAGGTCATCCGAACAGCTCGGCAATCGCCCGGGTGATGCGCGTGGTGGAACCGGTCTCGTCAAGCACATCGCGGCGCAGGCGGTGGCGCAGGGCGGAAGGTGCAATGGCGATGAGGTGCTTGCGGGTGACGCTCTTCGCCCCCTCCAGCGCTGCCAGAGCGCGGGCGGCGCGCATCAGGGTAAGCTCGCCGCGCAGGCCATCGGCGCCCACGGCAAGGCACAATTCGGCGGCATCGCGCAGCACGTCCTCACCCGGAGTAAGCTTGGGTAGCCTGGCCTTGCCCTTGGCGACGCGCTTGAGGATCGCCTCGTCCGCTTCGGCCCAGCGGGCGGCGAAGCCTTCGGGGTCAGCCTCGTTCTCGGCGACCAGCTTCATGATCGCGATGCGGGTGTCGATATCCTTGGGGGTGCGCACTTCGACCGACAGGCCGAAGCGGTCGAGCAGCTGCGGGCGCAGTTCGCCCTCTTCCGGGTTGCCACTACCGATCAGCACGAACTTGGCCGGGTGGCGCACCGACAGCCCCTCACGCTCGACCACGTTCTCGCCCGAGGCGGCGACATCAAGCAGCAGGTCGACCAGATGGTCTTCGAGGAGGTTGATCTCGTCGATATAGAGGAAGCCGCGATGGGCCTTGGCGAGCAAGCCGGGTTCGAACGCCTTCTCGCCGCTTCGCAGCGCGCGTTCCAGATCGAGGCTGCCGATCACCCGGTCCTCGGTCGCGCCCAGAGGCATATCGACAAAGGGCACCGGGCGCTTGACCAGCTTGCCCTGTCCGCAGACCTCGGGATAGCGGGCCTGATCTTCCTTCGAGGCGCCATAGGGGCAGCCGTCCGCCGCCATGATCGGCGGCAGCAATCCGGCCAGCGCACGGGCAGCGGTGGACTTGCCCGTCCCCCGGTCGCCGAACACCATCACGCCGCCGATGCTCGGGTCGACCGCTGCAATCAGCAGCGCCTGTTTCATCTCGTCCTGACCGACGATCGCTGAGAAGGGGAAGCGTGCCATGTGCCGAGCCTTGTGAACCTTCGGAGAGGTTTGGACAAGGCCAAGTGACAAGGCGGCCTGACAGTTTTTTCTAGCGCTTCCCTAAACGGTTCAGCACCAGCACCGGCAGCAGACCCGCTGCGAGCAGGATCAAGGCCGGAATTGCCGCTTCGACCAGCCGCTCGTCACCCGCGAGGCGGTAGGTGCGGGTGGCGAGGGTTTCGAGGTTGAAGGGGCGCAGAATCAGCGTGGCGGGCAGTTCGCGCAAGGTATCGATGAAGACCAGCGCGGCGGCACCGGCAAGACTGGGGGCGAGCAGCGGGGCGTAGATGCGGGCGAGCACCCGCGATGGCCCTGCACCGAGGCTCCGCGCCGCCGCGTCGAGGCCGGGCGGAATGCGCGCCAAACCGCCGCTGACGCTGTTATAGGCGACCGTCATGAACCGCACGCCCAGCGCATAGACCAGCACTGCGCTCGTCCCCGTCAGCAGCAGTCCGCCCTGCCAGCCGAGGCTGTCCCGGGCGAAGCGGGTCAGGGTGACATCGAAGGCCCCCAGTGGTGCAAGCAGCCCTACCGCCAGCAGGGCGCCGGGCAGGGCATAGCCCAAGGTCGCCAGCCGGATCGCGCTCGCCGTAAGGCGCGAGGTTGATCGCGCGCGGGCGAAGGCAAGCACCAGGGCGGCCGCCACGCACAGGCTTGCAGCGACAAGACCAAGCCACAAGCTGCCGCGCAGATAGGTCACAAGATCGCCTGCCGCCGCTTGCGCGGTCGGGGTCAGGGCAAGACTGACAAGATAGCCCGCCGGGATCACGAAGCCGAGCAGAACGGGGGAAAGGCAAGCGATGAAGGCCAGCGCCTTGCCGCCGGAGGTGAGGCGCACCAGCGGCTCGTCCCTGTCGCGCGCAGCCAGCCCGTCCCGGCTGTCGCTCCGCCCGCGCCGGGTGTGCGCTTCCCAGGCAACCAGCGCGATGACGAAGACCAGCATGACCGCCGCCAGCTTGAGCGCGCTCGCCTTGTCACCCATCGCCAGCCAGCTGCGGAAAATCCCGGTCGAGAAAGTGGGGATGGCGAAATATTCGGCGACGCCGAAATCGGCGAGCACTTCCATCAGCACCAGTGCCAGGCCTCCGGCGGTGGCTGGCCGGGCAGCGGGAAGCGCGACCTGCCAGAAGGCGCGTGCCGGGGCCGCACCGAGACTGCGCGCGGCACGGAACTGGGTGCGGCTCTGGGTCGCAAAGGCCGTGCGGGCGAGCAGATAGACGTAAGGGTAGAGGACGAAGCCCAGTATGAAGGCTCCGCCAGGCAGCGAGCGGATCTCGGGGAACCAGTATTCCCCCGCGCTCCATCCGGTCGCCGCGCGCAAGGCCGTCTGCACGGGCCCGGCATAGTCGAGCATCCCGGCGTAGATATAGGCGGACAGGTAAGCGGGCAGCGCCAATGGCAGCACCAGCGCCCAGCTCAGAACGCGGCGGCCGGGAAAGCGGGTGGCAGCGATCAGCCATGCGGTGCCGGTGCCGGTCACCACCGCGATGGTGCCGGTCAGCAGCATCAGCAGACCAGTGTTCGCGATGTAGGTCGGCAGCACTGTTTGCGCGAGCGCACCGATCGCCGCGCCGCTGCCGCCGCCCAGCGATGCCCACACGATCGCTGCAATCGGCAATCCCGCCAGCACCGCCAGCCCCATCGCCGCCACCAGCCAGCCGCGCCCATCGGAAGCGCCGCTTGCAGGAAGCCCCGCAATTTGCCTAAGGCGGCTCACCGGTAATCCTGCGGACAGCGCCATTGAGCCTCGAATTTCGTCATATTGCCCATGCTTACGGTGCAGTGCGGGCGCTGGAGGATGTGAGCTTCACCGCGCCCGCGGGGGAGATCACCTGTCTGCTTGGCGCGTCGGGTTGCGGGAAGTCAACACTGCTTGGCCTGGCAGCGGGACTCTTGCGCGTGCAAGCGGGCGAGATCGCGCTGGGTGGTGAGGTGCTGGCAGACCCCGCGCACAACCCCCCGCCCGAGGCGCGCCCGGTGGGCCTGGTGTTTCAGGACGGTGCGCTGTTCCCGCACATGACGCTCGCCGCCAATGTCGCTTTCGGCCTGCCCAAATCCCGACGTGACGAGGCGGATGGCTGGCTTGCCAAGGTCGGTCTGGCAGGCATGGGCACGCGCTATCCGCACGAGCTTTCAGGCGGCCAGCAGCAGCGCGCCGCGCTCGCCCGCGCGATGGCGCCGGGGCCGCAGGTGCTGTTGATGGACGAGCCCTTCGCCAGCGTCGATATCGTCCTGCGCCGCGCCCTGCGCCGTGAATGCCGCATCCTGCTGCGCGAGGCGGGATCGACCGTGATCCTCGTCACCCACGATCCGGCCGAAGCGCTCGACATCGGCGACCGGATCGCGGTGATGGAGGCCGGCCGCATCGTCCAGTTCGGCACGCCTCTGGAGTTGCACGAAGCCCCCGCTACCGCCGCGGTCGGCGCGATTTTCAGCGGCGCGCAGGTGGTGCCGGGGATGGTGGCAGAGGGCGGGCTCGATACGCCTTTCGGCCTGTGGCCGTTCGAAAGCCTTGGGCACGAACTGCCTGAGGATGCCAGCCAGCTCGATCTGCTGGTGCAGGCCGACCGGCTGGTGCCGGTCGGCGATGTGCGCGGCGGAAGGGTGCGCGACATTCACCCGATGGGCCCGCGCAACCGCGTGCTGCTCGATGGTGCCGAAGGGGCGGCAATCACGGTTGAGACAGTGCTCTCGGTCGATCCGGGCAAGACCTACAGCGTGATCCCCGATCCCGAGAGCGTGCGCGCCTTCAGACGCGCATAGGACTTGCGCTGGCAAGGATTATATTGCAAGTCATTCGCAAGAACTCACGGAAAGCTCTCTCCCATGAAGACCCTCGCGCTGGCGCTCGCCGCCGCATCCAGCTTTGTCGCTCTCTCTGCCTGCGCCGATCAGACCGACGGTGCCAAGGACAAGTCTGCCTGCGTGGCCCCGGCGGGCGACGTCAATGTCTACACCGCGCGCCACTATGACACCGACCTTGCGCTCTACGAGGATTTCACCTGTTCGACCGGCATCAAGGTCAACCGTATCGAGGCTGACGCCGACGCCCTGCTCGAACGCATCGCCGCCGAGGGCGAGTTCAGCCCGGCCGATCTGCTCATCACCGTCGATGCGGGTCGTCTGTGGCGCGCCGAACAGTCGGGCGTGCTCGCCCCGGTCGATTCGAAGGTTCTCAGCGAGCGCATCCCGGCTGAATTGCGCGACCCCGGCAATCGCTGGTTCGCGCTGACCACGCGGGCGCGGATCGTCATCTACAACAAGGCCAAGGGAAAGCCCGAGGGGCTGGCAAACTACGCCGACCTCGCCAAGCCCGAATTCAAGGGCCGCATCTGTATGCGCTCCTCTTCCAGTGTCTATAACATCGCGCTGCTTGCCAGCATGATCGCGCATGATGGCGAGGCTGCGGCGAGCGCCTGGGCCAAGGGTGTCGTCGCCAATTTCAAGCGCGCGCCGCAGGGCAATGATATGTCGAACATCGAGGCGGTCGCGGCCGGCGAGTGCGACATTTCGTTGGTCAACACCTATTACCTCGCGCGCTTTGACACGCCCGAGAAGCGCAAGGTTCTGGATGCGGTCGGGGTGATCTTCCCCAATCAGGCGACCACGGGCACCCACGTCAACATGAGCGGGGCAGGGGTCGTGAAGACCGCGCCCAACCGCGAAAATGCGGTCAAGTTCCTCGAATATCTGACTAGCGAGAGCGCGCAGCAATATCTGGCGAACGGCAACAACGAATACCCGGCCGTCAAGGGCATCGCGCCCACCTCGGCGGTCGAGGCGCTTGGGCCGTTCAAGGCTGATCCGCTGCCCGCTGCCACCATCGGCCAGAACGAGGCGCGCGCGGTCGAATTGTTCAACGCGGCCGGTTGGAACTGATTTGCGCCGCATCAAGGCCCGCTTTCACGCCCTATCGCTAATCTAGCTTGAAGCGCCGGGCGGAAACGTCCATTTGCGCCGCCAATCTGGCCGCCCCTTCCGGGCGGCGCACACCTGTATTCGAGGCACCTTGTGACCCAAACCGCTCTGACCCGCGACCAGTTCACCGAAAGCGCGGCGCTCTCGGTCGAGACCATCACCGATGTCCACCACTGGTGCGACGGGCTGTTCAGCCTCAAGATGACCCGCCCGGCGAGCTTCCGCTTCCGTTCGGGCGAGTTCGTGATGATCGGTCTGCCCGGCGACAACGGCAAGCCGCTGCTGCGCGCCTATTCGGTCGCCTCGCCCTCCTACGCCGAGGAGCTCGAATTCCTGTCGATCAAGGTGCAGGACGGCCCGCTGACCTCGCGGCTCCAGCACATTCAGGTCGGCGATCCGATCTACCTCGGCAAGAAGCCGACCGGCACCCTCGTCACCGACGCGCTGCTGCCGGGCAAGCGGCTGTTCATGCTCTCGACCGGCACCGGCCTTGCGCCGTTCATGAGCCTCGTGCGCGATCCCGAGGTCTACCAGATGTTCGAGGAAGTGATCGTGGTGCACTCGGTGCGCAACGTGAACGAGCTCGCCTATCGCGAGTTGCTGGAATCGAAGCTCGAAGGCGACCCGCTGCTCGAGGACGAAGACCGCGCGCGGATGATCTACGTGCCCACCGTCACCCGCGAACCCTTCCGCACCCAGGGCCGCATCCAGGCGCTGATCGACGATGGGCGTCTGTTCGAGCAGTCGAAGGGCCCGCAACGGTTTGTGCCCGAGGAAGACCGCGTGATGCTGTGCGGCAGCATGGCGATGATCAAGGACCACGCCGCCGATCTGGAACGCCGCGGCTTCGAGGAAGGCGCGAACAACAAGCCGGGGCAGTTCGTCATCGAGCGGGCGTTTGTGGGGTAACCCACTCCCGTCGCCCCGTGCTTGACACGGGGTTTGGCTACCTTTCGACCGGACATTGCGAAGAAGAAGCCTAGCCCCGGATCAAGTCCGGGGTGACGAAGAATTGTAAGCTCCAACCTCACCCCGTCACCCCCGCGAAAGCTGGGGCCTAGAGCCTCACAGGGCAGCGCTTGCCGATCTTGGTCCTCGCTTTCGACTTCGACGTGCCTACTTGGCAGGGAACGCAATTTGCCAAAGGTAGGCGGCGATCAATGACGCTACGATACCTGTAAGAAGTCCGTAGAATCTCTCTCGCCAAATCCGTCCTGAGGTCGGAACGTCAAATAGCTTTTTTAGTGTCGCAGTGTCTAAATCTGCAACCTGACGAAGTGCGTTCAATTCCTCTTGAGCTTCGGTTTTTTTGCTTTCAAGCTCTCTTATGGTCTCTAGAGCGCTCGCAAGTGTCTTCTTATTTTGGTCTGCTTCCAATTTAAGTTCGTCTAGTGCGCTTAGGCCTTCAAGCAGGTTTTGCTTAGCCACTTCGATTTTAGCGAGCCGCTCGTCGATAGTGCCGCCCGGGTTTGCGCGTAGTTCACTAAACACGGATTTTGGCCAAAGAGAGCCAAAAAGCAGGCTAAAAATCCTGTCTAGAAGACGGAAGTAGTCGTTCAGAAAGCTAACGATTACAGGTTCTACCATCTTTGGCACCGTATGCGGTTAAATTCACAGAGTTCATACACGCCCTATGCGTCAGGGCTAGGCACACGAGCAACCCCACCCCCAATTTCGCACTTGACCCCCGCGCCCCCGCACGGTTCACTCATGGCAAATCAAAACCCATCTGCCGGAGAGAACCCCCATGCTCGCGACCTCCTATCGCACCGCCTATAACGAAGACCACGAGGCCTTCCGCGACACTGTCCGCAAGGTCTTCGCGGAACATCTTGCCCCGCACATGGACGAGCATGAGGCGAACGGCATCGTCCCGCGCGACGTGTGGAAAAAGATGGGCGATGCCGGGATGCTGTGCATGACGGTGAAGGAGGAGAACGGCGGGCTCGGCCTCGATTTCGGGTTCAACTGCGTGCTGACCGAGGAGCTCAGCTACCTCGGCTCTTCGGCGGGCTTCACGCTCCAGAACGATATCACCGCCAACTACTTCGAGCGCCTCGGCAACGAAGAACAGCGCGCCAAGTATCTCCCCGGCATGGTCAGCGGCGACATCATCACCGCGATTGCCATGACCGAGCCGGGCGCAGGCTCCGACCTTCAGGGCATCCGCACCACGGCGAAGAAGGACGGCAATCACCTCGTCATCAACGGCTCGAAGACCTACATCACCAACGGCCAGAACGCCGATTGCGTGATCGTTGTCGCCAAGACCGATCCCGAGAAGGGCGCGAAGGGGATCAGCCTCGTGCTGGTCGACGCCGACACCCCCGGCTTCGAGCGCGGGCGCAATCTCGACAAGATCGGGCAGCACGCCGCCGATACCTCGGAGCTGTTCTTCAACGATTGCCGCGTGCCGATGACCAATATCCTCGGCGCGGAAGGCATGGGCTTTGTGCACCTGATGGAAGAGCTGCCGCAGGAGCGCCTCGGCATCGCGGTCGGCGCGCAGGCGGCGGCGCAGCGGGCGTTTGACGAGGCGGTGAAGTTCACCAAGGATCGCAAGGCTTTTGGCAAGACCGTGTTCGAGTTCCAGAACACCAAGTTCACGCTCGCCGACCTCAAAGCCAAGCTGCAGGTGGGCTGGGCGCACTTGGACTGGGCGATCCGCAAGCATCTCGCGGGCGAGCTCACCACCGACGAGGCCTCCGCGGCCAAGCTGTGGCACACCGACCTCCAGTGGGAATGCTGCGACACCGCACTGCAACTCCACGGCGGGGCGGGCTACATGAACGAATATGCCATCGCCCGCCTTTGGCGCGATGCGCGCGTGACGCGGATCTTCGGCGGGACCAACGAGATCATGAAGGAAGTGATCTCGCGGAGTATCTGACGTGGCAGGCGAACTCGACTTCACCGGCCAGCGCGTCCTCGTCATCGGCGGGTCGAGCGGGATCGGCAACGGCATCGCGCACGGCTTCCGCGCGCGCGGCGCGAGCGTGACCGTCACCGGCACGCGCCCCGATTTCGGCGACTATCTCGAGGCCGAGGACAGCGACTTCACCGGCCTCGATTACCGCCAGCTCGACCTCACCGACCGTGACGCGGCGGGGCGGTTGGCGGAGGGCTTCGGGCCGCTCGACGTGCTGGTGCTGTGTCAGGGCACGGTGCGCTACGGGCGGCAGGAGTTCACCCGCGAGGGGTGGGATCAGGTGGTCGACATCAACCTCAATTCGGTGATGGACGCCGCCCGCGCCTTCCACCCTGCCTTGGCGGAAACGCAGGGGAGGATCATCATCGTCTCCTCGGTCGCCGCGTTCAAATCGACCATCGGCACCCCCGCCTATGCGGCATCGAAGGCGGGCGCCGCGAGCCTTACCAAGACGCTGGGCGAGGCATGGGCGCGCGACGGCATCCGGGTCAACGGCATCGCGCCGGGGCTGGTGCCGACCAAGCTCACTTCCGTCACCACTGATCACCCCGAACGTCTCGAAGCGAGCCTCAAGCGCATCCCCCTGCGCCGCATGGGCACGCCCGAGGACATGGCGGGGGCCGCGCTGTTTCTCGCCTCACCCTTGAGCGCCTACATCACCGGGCAGACGCTGGTGGTCGATGGCGGGCTGACGCTCGCCTGACCCTGTTCCCCCCAGCGCATTCCCGATTGTTACACCCAACTGAAAAGCAGTCACAATCGCGTCACACACCTGCGCCAATCCCGCCATGAAAGCGGGGCACGCAGCAGATGGATGTCGTCAATATCTTCCTCACCGGAGAACTCGGCGAAAGCCTTGAGGACTTCGTGCATGATCAGCGGCGCTTCACCTTCGACCGATTGGGGCCGGACGGGCCGCGGCGGCTGGTCGAAGGGCCGATGTGGGCCTTCATCGACTGGGTCATGCCCGAACTCGCAGGCCTCGAAATGTGCCGCCGGTTGCGTGCCGATCCGCGCACGATGGACGCCCATGTCACCATGGTGCTGGAGGCCGACGATGCCGAGGATCGCCGCCGTGCGCTGCGCGCCGGGGCGGATGATTACGTGATCGGCCCGCTCACCCGCACCGCCGTGCTCGACCGGGTGCTGGCGCTGCAATCGCGCGGGAGTGAGCGCCACGCGACCCAGAAGTTCGAACTCGGCGCGCTGGTGATCGACATGGCCGCGCTTCAGGCTCGCTGGGCGGGTGAGCCGATTACCCTGCGCCCCAACGAGTTCCGCCTGCTGCGTTTCCTCGCCGAGAACCCCAACAAGGTTCTCACCCGCGAGGATTTGATCGCCGGTCTCGGCAAGCGCGAACCCCCGATCGACGAGCGCACGGTCGACGTGTGGATCGGCCGGCTCCGGCGCGCGATCAAGGCGGCGGGCGGCGGCAACCCGCTGCGCACCGTCCGGTCGCTGGGGTATGTCTTCGATCTGGGGTGAGCGCCCGGCGCGGCGCGACGGCTTGCGCAAATAAGCGTTACAAAGTTGACACCGTGTCAACTTACCAACATCAGTAATTTCATATAATAAACAATAATCTAAACCCGATTTGCGCAAGCGGACGGACACGGACGCGCGGCGCAAAGAACGCACCTATGGTGGCAAACGGCCTCGCAGGCCGGGCAGAACAATGGGAAAGAGCCGGGCGCGACGATAATGGCTGGCGCGGGTGTAGGAAATTGGCCGTAACCGCCGGGCGCAGGCCAAAGACGGGCGTTTGAGAAGCGACCCCGAGGCGGACATTCCAGCAATCGAATGAGCGCTCAAATCAGCCCTGCCATCGCTTGACAGGCAGCCCCGGACTTGCGACCAATAATTATCCAATGGATAAATTGAGGTACGCAATGACAATCTTCGAAATGATCCGTGCGCAGCTTGCCAAGACCGTTCCCTTTGCCACCCACGTCGGCGTCGAGATCGTCGAAGTCGCCAACGGCAAGGCAACGGCGCGCCTCCCGCAAACGTCGACCAGCGTGAACCACATCGCCTCGCAGCACGCAGGCGCGCTATTCACTCTGGGAGAAGCGGCGTCGGGCGCGGCGATGGCGGGTGCCTTTGCCACCCGTCTTGCAACGATCAGGCCCGTGGCTGGCTCGGCCCAGATCAAATACACCCGCGTTGCCAAGGGAACGATTACGGCCATGAGCGCCATCGATCAGGATGTGGACGCGCTGTCCGCGAAACTGGACGCCGAGAGCAAGATCGCCTTTGATATCCGCGTGACGATGACGGACGAGGCGGGCGAGGAGGTAGCCAACATGACAGTGGCCTGGCACCTGAAAAAGCTGGGATGACCGGGCGGGCGACCTACCGCCATGGGGATGTGCGCGCCGAGTGCCTCGCGATCACTCTTCAGCTGCTGGAGGAGGTGGGCGAACAGGGGCTCTCGATGCGCAACATCGCCCAGAAGATGGGGGTCGCCCACCGCACGCTTCATCATCACTTCCAAGACCGCGAAGGTCTGCTGCGCGAATTGAGTGCCAACGGCTTCAAGATGCTCGCCGAACGGCTTTCGGCAAGCCTTTCGCCACCGCGATTCATGGAAACCTATTTGCGCTTCGGACTGGAATATCCGCAGCTTTATGCGCTGATGATGCGCCAGCGGGCCGACGCGGGTTTAGGCTGTGAACGGCTCCAGATCGCCCGGCAGCAGGTGATTGCGCTGGCACTGGCGGCCCTGGCCGATGGCGAGGCCGATCCCGATCAAGCCCGCCGGAGGGTCATGCGCTCATGGATGCTGCTGCACGGCGGCCTGTCACTCAACGCTTCGGGCACCTTGATGCCGCGCGATAGCGAGGCGTTTGTGGCCGAGATGATGCAGATCGCCTCCCAACGGGCCGAATGATCGGGTGACCTGCATGAGGGCAGCGTAACGGCCTACTGGTCTGTGAAACACCGCTAGGCGACGGCGTTCCGGTGTCCCAAACCCGCACTTCCGCTCCCCATCCACCTTCCGCGATCCACGCAGAGAGCCTGCGCCCCCAGAACCGGACGCTTCAACAAAAAAGGCCGCCCGGTGAGGGGCGGCCTTCTCAGGTTGTGACTGTGGGAGACAGCTGATCAGAACTCCGCCTTCACCCCGAAGGCGAAGCTGGTGCCGACCTGGAAGGTGTTGAGTTCGGCGCGGTTGCCGTTCACTTCCTGGAACTCGAAATTGTCGCGCCCGAAGATGTTGCGCGCCTCGAAGCTCAGTTCGAGCGGCAACCCGCCCAGCTTCACTTCCGACCGCGCGACGATGTCGACGGTCAGGCCCGGGTCTTCCACCACATCGGGCAGCGCCCCGCCGCGCAGGGTCACGCGCTCGCTCGCGTAGTTCAGCAGCACGGTGAACTGCTGCACCTTGTCGAGATCCTCGATCCCGAGCGAGAGGTTGGCGACGTGGTCCGACTGGCCGACCAGCGGCGCGCCGTCGTCGAACAGCTGGCTGGCGAGCTGCCCGGTTGCGCCGGGGATCGGGGCCAGATCGGTCGCACCAACGCTGATTTCCGACTGGGTGTAGGTGTAGTTGGCGATGATCAGGAACTGCTTGGTCTCGAAGAAGCCGCCCCAATCCGCCAGATCGATACCGTATGACCCATCCAGCTCCACCCCGTAGAGTTCGGCGGTAGGGGCGTTGGCGTAGCTCGTCTCGATGATGCCCGGCGCGGTGATCAGGAAGTTTTCGATCGGGTTGTCGATCTTCTTGAAGAAGCCCGCAAGGCTCACCTTCTTGGGCCCGCCGAGGTAATATTCGGCGCGCGCTTCGACGTTGATCAGCTCGCTGTCCTGCAGGAACGGGTTGCCGCGGAAACGGCGGTTCGATTCCGGATCGAAATAGGTCTGCTCCACCAGCTCGCGGAACTGCGGGCGGGCGATGGTCTGTGAGGCCGAGAGGCGCAGCTGCAGATCGTCGATCGCTTCCCAGGTGATCGTTGCCGAGGGCAGGAAATAGTCGTTGGCGATGCGGGTCGGGTTGGCAAGGTTGCCGCCGCCGAAGGTGAGATCGGGGGCGGCGACCTGAAGCCCGTCTTCGTAACGCACGCCCGCCTCGATGCTGAGGCGGTCGGTCGGGCGGTAGCGCGCCAGACCATAGCCCGCGTGCACGGTCAGCGCCGCGTCGAACACCGGGAAGGGGGTGGGGTCGGAGACGGTGACGTTGAAGAAGCCGTTGCCATTGGCATCGGTCGCCAGCGTCGCGCCGTTGATGATCAACCCCGGCTGACGCAGGCCGAGCGCGCGCAGCAGCGTGGTGAATTCGGCCGAGGAGCCGATCAGCGGGCGGATGATGAAGCTCAATGAGCGCCGGGTGGTGTCCGAATAGGCATAGCCTGCCGTCAGCGAGAGCGTGTCGGTAACATCGAAGGTCACGTCCGCGCCGCCGTACCACAGCTCTTCGGTGAGGTCTTCGAAGCCCACCTGAATCCGCTCGGTGCCGCCCACCAGCGCGCCGACATCGACCACGAACTTGTCGCCGAAGGGATCGCCGGGGATGTTGGTGCGGATATAGGGGACGATGGCGTTATAGGGCGCCTCGCGGTCGGTGCGGGCATAGCCGCCGCGCAGGTCGAGCTCGAAGGCATCGAAGTTGAATTCGGCGACGATCTGCGAATCCATCAGCTGGCGTTCGAACCAGCCGGTCTGCTGGGTCTGGAAATCGAACGGGCGCGCGACGTCGGTGAAGGCGTCGGTGCCGGTGGCGAGACGCGCGGTCTTGAGCGTGTCGCGGATGTAGAGGTTGGTCCAGCGGATGGTGTGCTCGCCGATGTCGAGCCCGAGCCCGATCAGCCCGTTCACCAGCACCTTGTTGTCGGTGATGAAATTCTTCGAATCGAACAGGATCTGCCCCGCCTGCGCATCGCCGAACTGCTGGCTGATGACCGAACGGTTGCGCCAGGTGTTGGTGATCCCGGCGGTCGCGATGATGCCGAGGTAGTTGCCGTCACCCACTTCGAAGGAGGTGCCCCCGGTGATGTTCGCGGCAAAATTGATCGGCAGGTGATCGTTCTTCTGGAGCGTCACCAGGTTGAGCGGCATGATCTGTCCGGCCAGCTGGCGCTGCTGCGCGGCGGTGAGGTCGTTGATCCGCGTCCCGCTGGCGATCGCGTCCTGCAAAACCGTGGGGAAATCGCGGTTGCCGTTGTCGAAGCCGAACATATCCCAGTCCGACCCGAAATAGGTAAGGCCGTTCTCGAAGGTCGTCTCGGTATCGCCGCTGCCGGTGAAGCCGACAGTGAGGAAGGTCTCGGTCGGGATCGCCTTGGTGGTGAGGTTGATCACCCCGCCGCCGAATTCACCCGGGAAGTTGGCCGAATAGGTCTTCTGCACCAGCGACGAGGCGATCACGCTGGTCGGGAAGATGTCGAGCGGGACGACGCGGCTCAGCGGTTCGGGGCTGGGGAGCGGCAGGCCGTTGAGGAGGGCAAGCGAATAGCGATCGCCCAAGCCCCGCACGAAGACGCGGCCATTGCCCACCAGCGAGAGGCCGCTGACGCGGGCGAGGGCGCCGGCGATGTCGCCTTCCCCGGTGCGGGCGATGTCGGCTTCCGACAGAACGCTCAATACCTGGCCCGAGGTGCGCGCCGGATCGCGGCTGCGGCGGCCGGTGACGATGATCCCACCGCCGGGCAGCGAGATGTCGGTCTCCTGCAGCTCTTCGGCGGGCGGCTCGCCTTCGGGCGCGTCCGCGGGCGAGGCCTCGACAGGCTGCGCCTCGGTCTCCTCGGGCGGCGTTTCCTGCGCGTGGAGCACCGACGGCACAGTCAGCGCGGTGGTGAGAAGCAGCAGGCCTGCCAGGCGCTTGCCGTAGGGCATAGGTGAGGACCCCCTCAAGAAATGGTCAGTCGGAATGTGAAAGAGGGGGGAGGCGCGGCGATGAAGCAGCGTCTCCCCCCTGAGGTGCCAAGATCGCCGCTTAGGCCGGATAGACCGGGAGCGACGTGCAGGAACCGGTGGCGCTGCCGAAGTTCTGGATCGTCGAGTTGCACGTCCAGTTGCCGAAGATGCTGGTCAAGGCCGCGCTGTTCTGGATCGCGCCGATGAAGGTGCGGGTCGGGAAGAAGGTCGACCGGGTGTTGGCGTTGAAGGCGGTGCGCCCCGTCTCGCCCGCGCCGTTGATCACATTGCTGGTGAGCGTGATGGCGAAGGCGAAGTTGTTGTTGGTGCCGCCATTGATGCGGGCTGCCACATCGGCATTGGTGTTGCCGCCGCCGCCGCGGATCGGATCGACCGCCGGGCAATCGCCGACCACCGAATCCACGCCGATGATCGCCGCCAGCGTCGGGGCTTCGTCGATCTGGAAGCAGTGGTTGGTGCCGGCATTGATCACGCCGTTGGTGAGGCCGAGCGCCGCACCGCCGCGCGCCTGGATCACCTGCGGCGCACCGTCGCGCATGGCGAAGGTGAAGTTGTTCACCTGGAAGCGGGTCTGGGGAAGCGCGGTGGAGGGCGTGCGGTCAGCCACGTTGGGCGAATCGAGTTCGATCGCGCGGTCACCCGTGGTCGAACGCTGCACCGCGATCACGGTGTCGAGGTTGACGATCGCGCCGGTGTCGACGTCGAGCGAATCGTCCGATGCGCCGATGATCGCGAAGTTGCGGGCGTTGAACCCGCCACCGAAGAATTCGACGCCGTCATCCGAGCTGTTGAACGAGACGAGGTTCTCGATCACCGTCCCCGAACCCGCGCCGCCGGTGGTCAGCGACTGGAGTTCGTTGTTGGGCGCCAGTTCGAAGCCCGAGAAGCGGATCTGGTTGAACCGGAACGAGCCGGAGGTGTCGGCCGCATTCGCGCCGCCGAACGGGGTTGCGACCGCCGCGCCTTCGAGACGGCCTTCGCAGGTCGGGTTGGCGGTCGGGTTGGCGGTGGTGTTGAACACGCCGGTCGAGCAGTCGGAGATCGGCGCACGGCCGAGCAGCACGACGCCGCCCCACTGCTGCTGGCTGTTGTCGTTGGCGACCCCGATGATGTTGTCGCGGCTGGTCCAGATGATCGGGCGATCGGCGGTGCCGTTCGACTGGATCGCGTTGCCGCGGTTCACGACGAGGTAGGAATCCTGCTGCGCGAACAGGATCACGCCCGGTTCGATCGTCAGGGTGACAGTGGTCCCGGTGCTGGCAAAGCCGCGATCCGCGCCCACTTCGACGCGG
The DNA here is from genome assembly GCF_028621955.1 of Erythrobacter sp. BLCC-B19. Lineage (NCBI taxonomy): Bacteria > Pseudomonadati > Pseudomonadota > Alphaproteobacteria > Sphingomonadales > Erythrobacteraceae > Erythrobacter > Erythrobacter sp. BLCC-B19. The sequence continues at coordinate 377,906 of NZ_CP117516.1, read as the reverse complement.
CCATCGATCTGGTAGATCAAGCCGCGGATGTAGGGGAGGGTGTCGCTCGAGGTGAAGCGCGCGGGCAGTTCGCACACCCGGTAGGTGCCGGTCGGGCCGCCGAGGGTGCCGTTGTCGATCAGGCCGCCTGCGGTGGTGATGGTCGGGCAGCCGGCAGCCGGGGTCACCAGTGCCTGGGTCGGGGTCGGCGTGGGGGTCGGGGTCGGGGTGGGTGTCGGGTTGTTGATGATGATGTCGCCGCCAGTGCCCGGCGAGACGATTTCATCCGCGCCGCAACCGGCCAGAGCAACCAGGCTGCAACCCAGAATCAGAGTGCGATGAATGTTTTTCACGAGCGATGGTCCCCTCAAGAGCCGAGAATCGAAGTGGGCGCGTGACGTTGTGCGCTGAGGGGGCGCTAGGGTTGCGGCGTGTCAGAATTCTTGCAGCATTACAGTGATGTTGCAGTCCGGTGATTATGACCGAAGAAAGACAAATATGACAAAGCGGCTGGCGCGCTCCCATGGCGCGATGTCACAAATAAAGACAGCAATTACAGTCTGATAATCTTCTAGATTACAGAAAAATTACAATGTTACGGAATTGTTGCATCGGTGCCGGGGCTGGGTCATCATCCGACACGTTCTTGGAGGAGGCTTTGCCGATGTCGTTTACCGCTATTGCTCTCGCGCTGTTTGTCGCGACCCCGCAGGCCGGTGCTCCCGTGGCTCTTCTGGCCGAAGCGCCCGAGCTTGCCGCCGCACCGCTCGTGGCGGGCCAATCCGATCAGGCCTTGGCGACATTGCAGAAGGCGAGCGCTGCCGACCCGCAGGATGCAGCCGTGCTGATCAATCTCGGCATCGCCTATGCGCAGGCGGGCGAAGATACCAAGGCGCGCGCGGCCTTCGAAGCGGCCGTGGCCTGTGACGATGTGGTCGAGCTTGAAACCGCCGATGGCGAGTTCACCGATTCGCGGCGGCTGGGGCGCAAGGCGCTCAAGATGCTGGCGCGCGGTGAGTTCCGGGCTGCGCCGGCGCGGGCAGAACAGCTGACGCTGCGCGACTGAGACGCTGCCAAACCCGGACTTGGGGCAAGTTTCGGGTGAGATCGGGTGGGCCGCACAGACCGTGCGCCCGCCCGATTTGCTGTCTGGTTTCGGCGCGCATCTCAGCCCGTTTCGCGAGGGTGTCACTTGCCCGTCATATAGGATAGACAAAGGGGGACATTCTGGAGGGCCGAGACATGATTCTCGCCGCGGCTTGCCGCGTCATGATTGTTGCGCTTGCTATCGGGGGGGCGACCCAGGCGCGGGCCGATGTGCTCGAACTGGGGGCAGATGGCGCGCGCTGGGTGGCAGGGCCGCTGGCGCAGCAACCGCCGGCCGTCGCCGATCCGGCTGTCACCCCTGCCGCGCTGACCGATTTCGACGCCGAGGTTGCCTTGCCCGAACACGCGGTCGCCTATCCCAACCAGTCGGCTTCGGTGATTCCGCTGCGCTATCAGGCCAAGATCGCCGAGCTTTCGGCGCGCTTCGACCTCTCGCCGAGCCTGCTTGAAGCGCTGGTGTGGCAGGAAAGCCGCTGGAACGAGAATGCGCGCTCGCCCGTGGGGGCGCAGGGGTTGGCGCAGTTGATGCCGGGGACGGCGCGTTATCTCGGAGTCGATCCCAACGATCCTTTCGCCAATCTCGAAGGCGGGGCGCGGTACCTGCGTGAACAGCTCGACCGGTTCGAGGGCGATCTGGAAAAGGCGCTGGCGGCCTATAATGCCGGGCCGGGCCGGGTCGAACGGGCTGGGGGCATCCCCAATATCCAAGAGACAAAGCAATATGTTGCCGCCATCATGGGGCGGCTTGCCAACCATTCGCGCGTCGCGGGGCAGTGACCTTTGCACGCGCCACTTGAAAGCTTGATCTGAACAATGACGTCGCTTTTTTCTCTGCCTGCCCGTCTTGCTGCCGCGCTTGCGCTGGTTTCTGCCCATTCGGCTGCCTATGCCCAAGCCGCCGATCCGGCGGGCTCCGGCCCGATCAACAATGCGCTGCTGTGGCTGCAAGGCACGTTGCTGGGCACGGTCGCCACGACCATCGCTGTCATGGCGGTCGCCGCAATCGGCTTCATGATGCTCACCGGCCGGATGAACTGGCGCTTCGGCGCGACCGTCATCATCGGCGTGTTCATCCTGTTCGGCGCGACCACGATTGTCGCCGGTATCCAGTCGGCGGCGGGCTAGACTCATGAGCGACCTCGTCCGCCACCCCGTCCACCGCGCGCTGACCCGCCCGCAGATGTTCGCCGGCGTGACGATGAATTTTTTCATCATCAACCTGATGGTGACGACGATCGCTTTCCTGATCCTCAAGAGCTGGTGGATCCTGCCGGTTCCGGCGGTGATGCACGTGATCGGCTATTTCGCGTCGCTGCGCGAACCGCGCATTTTCGACCTGTGGATCACCAAGGTTTCCAAGTGCCCGCGGGTGCCCAATTTCAAGCGTTGGGGGTGCAATTCCTATGCCCCGTAAATGGATCGGCGCTGCCGCGTGGAGCGCGAAGGAAGCCAAGGTCGGCGACCGCCTGCCCTATGCCCGGCTGATTGACGAGAACACTGTGCTGCTGCGCGATGGCTCGGTGATGAGCGCGATCCAGGTGCCCGGCCTCTTGTTCGAGACCGAGGACAGCGATGCCCTCAACTCCCACGCCGCCACGCGCGAGGTGATGCTGCGCAGCACGCTCGATGCGCGCTTCGTGATGTATCACCACGTCATCCGCCGCCGGGTAGAGGTGGAGCTGGATGCGGAATTCCCCGATCCCCTCAGCCGCCATATCGACGCGCGCTGGAAGCAGCGGCTGGCGGGCGGATCGCTGTTCATCAACGACCAGTTCGTCACCCTGATCCGCCGCCCCGCGCGCGGCAAGACGGGGCTGCCCGAGCGGCTTTCCAAGATGTTCAGCCGCGCCGGGGCTGACGAGCTTGAGGCAGACCCGAAGGATCTGCGCAGCCTCAAGGCCGCGATCACCGGCATCGTCGCGAGCTTGCAGAACTACGGCGCGGCGGTGCTGGGGGACTATCAGGCCCCCGGCTCCAGCGGCACCAATTCGGAGATGCTCGAGCTGCTCTCCGCGCTGTATAACGGCGAAATGCGCCCGGTGCGCCGTCCGTCCGAAGACACCGATATCGGCCACATGCTCCCCTATCGCCGTGCTTCCTTCGGGCTTGATGCGATGGAGCTGCGCGGGTCAGCCGCGCCTGATTTCGCCGCGATCCTCGGCCTCAAGGACTATCCCGAGGCGACCTCGCCCGGCCTGCTCGACAACCTGTTGCGCCTGCCGTTCGAGATGGTCGTCACCGAAAGCTACGCGCCCAACGAGCGCACCACCGCCAAGGAACGGATCGACCTTGCCCTGCGCCGTTCGCGCTCGGTCGATGAAGAAGCCGCCGCCGAGCGCGCCGACATGCTCGCCGCGCGCGATGCGCTGGGTAACGGGGCGGTCGGCTTTGGCGACCATCATCTGACCGTGCTGGTGCGCGAAAGCACCCTGCCGCGGCTCGACGACGCGATGGCCGCCTGCGCGGCGGCGCTGGCCGATACGGGCGCGATCGCGGTGCGCGAGGACACCAATCTCGAACCTGCCTTCTGGGCGCAGTTCCCCGGCAACGAGGAGTATATCGTGCGCCGCGCGCTGATCTCCTCGGCCAACATGGCGGGCTTCGGGAGCTTCCACGGCTTTGCGCTGGGGCAGGCGTCCGGCAACCACTGGGGCGATGCCGTGACGCTGCTGGAAACGACCAGCGCCACGCCGTTCTTCTTCAACTTCCACCACGGCGATCTCGGCAATTTCTCGGTCATCGGGCCGTCGGGCTCGGGCAAGACCGTGGTGATGAACTTCCTCGCCGCCCAAGCCCAGAAGTTCAAACCGCGCACCATCCTGTTCGACAAGGATCGCGGGGCGGAGCTGTTCATTCGCGGGATCGGCGGGCGCTACAGCCGCATTGCGCCGGGCGATCCGACCGGTTTCAACCCGCTCTCGCTGCCCGATACCCCCGCCAACCGCGCCTTCCTGCGCGACTGGCTCGCCGTACTGCTGAAGGCCGATGGGCCGGAGGAGTTTTCGACCATCTCGGCGGCGGTCGATGCGACCTATGCCAACGACCCCGCGCTGCGGCGTCTGCGGCACTTCAAGGAGCTGCTCTCGGGCACCCGCCGCCCGCAGCCCGGCGACTTGGCTGACCGGCTGGCGGCGTGGATCGCGGAGGGCGAGCACAGCTGGCTGTTCGATAACGAGCGCGACCGGCTCGACCTGGGCGAGCGGGTGCTCGGCTTCGACATGACCGCGCTGCTCGAAAACCCGCGCCTGCGCACGCCGACGATGATGTACCTGTTCCACCGCATCGACGAGCGGCTGGACGGGCAGCCGACCATGATCCTGATCGATGAAGGCTGGAAGGCGCTGGACGACGAGGTCTTCGCCGCGCGCATCCGCGACTGGCTGAAGACGCTGCGCAAGCGCAACGCGCTGGTCGGCTTCGCCACCCAGTCCGCGCGCGACGCGCTCGACAGCCGCATCTCCACCGCGCTGGTCGAACAGACCGCGACCATGGTGTTCATGCCCAACAGCCGCGCTCGCCCTGAGGATTACTGCGACGGCTTCGGCCTCACCGCGCATGAATTCGCGCTGATCCGCTCGCTTCCGGCGCATTCGCGCTGCTTCCTCGTGCGCCAGCCCGATGCGAGCGTTGTCGTCCGCCTCGACCTGTCGGGTGCGCCCGAGGTGCTCACCATCCTGTCGGGCCGCGAAAGCGCGGTGCGCCGCCTCGATCTGCTGCGCGAGGCGGTGGGCGATGCGCCTGCCGCATGGTTCCCGGCGCTCACCGGCAGGGCGTGGCCGGATGGCGCGCAGGCTGAAGACGATCCCATGTGGCAGGCCGCCGAATGAGCACGGCCTGCGACCTTGCCGCGCAGGCGATGGGCACCGGGGTTTCCTCGGCGCTTACCGCGGTCGATTGCATCGCCAGCACCATGAGCGAGCAGGCCTTCAACCGCCTGTTCGGCACCGAGGGGCAGCTCGCGCTCGCGCTGACCATCGTGCTGGGGCTCTATGTCGCAGGCTTCGGCATTTCGCTGATGCTGGGCCGGTCGAACCTCGGTGTGCGCGCGCTGATCCCGAAGATGATGACGCTGGGGCTGGTGCTGACTTTCGCCACCTCCTACGTCGCCTTCTCGACGATCTTCTACAACATCTTCGTCGGCGGGCCGGACGAGATTGCGGGCTACCTCACCGGATCGGGCGGGGAGAGCGCGACCGCCGTGTTCGCGCAGAAGCTCGACGTGGTGTTCCTCGCGGTTCAACAGGCGAGCGGGGATACCAAGGATATCAGCGCGTTCTCGCCGCCCGGCATGATGTGGCTGGGGGCGATGCTGCTGCTCTTGGGCACGGTCGGCCTGCTGGTGACGGCGCGCATCGCACTGGCGCTGCTGCTGGCAGTGGGGCCGATCTTCGTGGTGCTGGCGCTGTTCGAAGGCACACGCGGGCTGTTCACTGGCTGGCTCAAGGGGCTGACGATGATGGCGCTCGCCCCGCTGTTTGCAGTGCTGGGGGGCACGATCATGCTGGAGATGGCAGTGCCGGTGCTGGCCGCGCTGGTGGCGGTGCCGGGCAAGATCGACCAGCAGGCGGCAATGGCGTTCTTCCTGATCGGTGCGGTGCATCTGGCGCTGATGCTGATGGCGCTCAAGGTGGCGGGCACGATGGTGTCGGGCTGGACGGTGTTCGGCCTCGTCCCCTCCAGAGAGCGCGCCCGCACCGATGATGGCCCGCGCCCCGTGCCGGTGCCGCAGCCGGTCGGCACCGCGCCGCGCAATGTCAATGTCGCTCCGCCTGCAACCGGCCTTGCCGCTGCCAGAGCGGTCATGGCCACGCCGCCCAGCGTGGTGGTCGCCAATGATACCGGGCCGCAAGGCAGCGCCCCGCGCGAGACCCGTGTCTTTGCAACGGGCGATCCAGGCGGCGGGCAAGCCGCGCTGCTCAACGCGGGCACATCGCGCACCCGCGGGATCGGTAACCGCTTCCGCACCGCATCGACCACCAAGCCTGCCCCTGCCCCCAAAGCCCCCCCTCCGGAGACCTACCAATGACCCGCGCCGTGCTGCTCGCCGCGCTCGCTCTCAGCCTCGCCGCGCCGCTCGCCGCGCAGGACAACCGCTTGCAGACGCTTGTCTATGACGAAAACGCCGTGGTCACGGTCGAGGGCAAGGTGAAGGTGCAGACCACGATCAAGTTCGCGCCCGACGAAGTGATCGAGAATGTCGCGATCGGGGATTCGATGGCCTGGCAGGTGCAGCCCAACAAGGCGCAGACGATCCTGTTCATCAAGCCGCTGGAGCCGGCCGCGCGCACCAACATGACTGTGGTGACGGACAAGCGCACCTATCTGTTCGATCTGGTGGCGAGCCCGAAGAATGGCGCGCTTTACGTCCTCCAGTTCCGCTATCCCGAGCTGGAAAAGGCTGCCGAGGAAGCGCGCCTTGCCGCCATTGCCGAGGCTGAGGCCGAGGCTGCGCGGGCGGCGGCTGATCCGGTCGCGGTCGCTGCCGCCGATACATCTGCGGGCGTGACCGACCCGGCCGAACTCAACTTTGCATGGGCCAGTGCAGGCACGCCCGCCCTGCTGCCCACCCGTGTGTTCGACGATGGCGCGGGCGTGTTTCTGGCATGGCCTTCGGGCACGGCGATCCCGGCGATCCTCATCACCAATGACGAGGGCGAGGAAGGGCCAGTCAACTTCACCGTGCGCGGCGAGACCGTCGTGGTTGATGGGGTGCCGCAGCGCATCATCCTGCGATCGGGCCGCGATACGGCATCGCTCACCAATCTCGGCCCGGCGCGCGGCTCGGCCCGGCAGGCCGAATTGAGTGCCCCGCGCAAGAAGGGCAAGAAGGGGTCGTGATGATGACAATTGCGCCCCTCGCCACCACGATTACCGCCAAGGAGAGCATCTGATGCGTCTGGCCATGCGTTTGCCGCCGAAGAAGGGCGAGGGCGGCGAGAGCGTCGATCCGCGCACCCGCGAATCCGCCGAAATCATCGACCTTGCCAGCCGTGCGGCCTTCCCCGCTGTTACCGACCGCAAGGCCAAGGGTGACGGGCTGGGGCTTGCCGCCGGGGTGGCGATTGTCGGCCTGCTGGGGGCGGTGACCTTTTGGGCGATGAATTCTGCGCGCACGCCTGATCCGCAGGGGATCGGCAATCCCGCCGTGACCCCGCCTGCTGCTGTTGCTGCCGCGCCCGTGCAGCCTGCCGCTGTGCCAGGGCAAGCGCAGCCGAACGGCGCGCCGGTGGTGCTCCAGCCCGATCCCGCGCCCGCGCCGGTCTATGCGGCCAATCCGAACATGATGCCGGTGCCCGCGGCCAACCCCTATGCCTCGCCGAGCCTCGTGTTCGACAACAGCACGGGCCGCAGCCTGCGCGTGGCAGAAGCGCCGGTGGGCGCACCGGCGGCGGGCACGGCGAGCGATGCGGCGACCGGCGGCAGCGCCTCGGCCTTTGCCAGCCGCGTTGGCGGCGTGGGCGGCGCGCCCGCGCAGGCCCGCCCGATGACTGCGCCCTCGACCACCGTGACCGAGGGCACGCTGATCCCCGCGGTGCTCGAAACCGCCATCAACACCGACGTGCCCGGTTATGTCCGCGCGGTGGTGAGTCAGGACGTCAAGAGCTTCGACGGCAAGCGTGTGCTGATCCCGCGCTCCTCGCGCCTGATCGGGCAGTATCAGGCCGGGGTCGAGCAGGGCCAGCGCCGCGCCTATGTGATCTGGACGCGGCTGATCCGGCCCGATGGCGTGTCGGTCAACATCGCCTCGCCTGCGGTGGGCTTCGATGGGACGACGGGGCTGGAGGGTGACGTCAACAGCCACTTCCTCAAGCGCTTCGGATCGGGCCTGCTCTTGTCGGTCGTCGGCGGTCTCAGCGCGGTGGCGACCGGGGGCGTGGGCGGGTTGATCCTCGGCACCGGGGCGCAGGGTGCGGCCAATTCGGCGGTGCAATCGCAAGGGCAGATCAGCCCCACGATCCGCGTGCCGATGGGCGAGCCGATCAAGATCTTCGTCGCGCGCGATCTCGATTTCAGCAAGGTCGGCAACTGACCCCATGAGCGCGGATATCCACCGGCTGGGGGAAGGGGAGGGGAGCGCTGTGCCGCTGTCCTCCGAACGCAGCGTCTATCTCGACGCCTATCTCGCGCCCTTCCGCCGCTGGCTCGACCGGGACACCGTAACCGAGATCATGGTCAACCGTCCGGGCGAGGTGTGGATCGAGGATGCCGCCAGCCCCGGGATGCAGCGGATCGAGACCCCCGAGATCGACGATAGGCTGGTGCAGCGTCTGGCTGAACAGGTTGCCCGCGTCAGCCATCAGGGGATCAACCGCGAGCATCCCCTGCTCGGCGCGACCCTGCCGGATGGCGCGCGCGTGCAGTTCTGCGGACCGCCGGCTGCGAGGCGGCATTGGGTGATGGCGATCCGCCGCCACCGCCGGCTCGATCTGCCTCTGGATGCCTATGACACCGGGCCGCTGGCGGGCGAAATGCTATTCGACCTGCCCGATCCGCAGACCCAGCCCATCGCCTATCTGCGTGCCGCGATCCGGGCACGACGCACGATCCTGATCTCGGGCGGCACCAGCACTGGCAAGACGACGTTCCTCAACGCCATGCTCGGCGAAATCCCGCCCGAAGAGCGCGTGGTGCTGGTCGAGGATACGCCTGAGCTGAAGTTCCCCGGCGCCAATGCGGTGGGCCTCGTGGCGGTGAAGGGCGAGTTGGGCGAGGCCAAGGTTACCGCCAACGAACTGCTCCAGGCTGCTCTGCGCCTGCGTCCCGACCGCATCGTGCTGGGCGAATTGCGCGGGGCCGAGAGTGTCAGCTTCCTGCGCGCGATCAACACCGGGCATCCCGGCAGCTTCTCGACCATCCACGCCAACTCCCTGCGCGGCGCGCTGGAGCAATTGGCGCTGATGGTGATGCAGACCGGGATCGGCCTCACCCGGCAGGACACCATCGCTTACGCCGCAAGCGTGATCGACGTGATCGTGCAACTGGGGCGCGATGCCAATGGCAAGCGCGGGATCACCAGCATTGCGGAGAGCCGCAGTCTGGTGTGAGACGGCGTGCCTGACATTGGTGTGACAAGCAGCGCTTCCTGATTTACACCGCTCGCGCAAGCGAACAGATGCGCTGTGCACACGCGCTCGCAGACCGGCGACGCATGGCAGAACGGGAAAGCGATGAGTACGTCACCGATGGGGAGCAACGAGGCGTCAGCCAGCGCCGGGCAGATGCCGCTGGCTGAGCTTGGACCGGACGAATCGCCCTATTTCAATCGCGAGCTTTCGTGGCTCCAGTTCAACCAGCGGGTGCTGGCCGAGGCCGACAACCTTGCCTACCCGCTGCTGGAACGGCTGCGGTTCCTGTCGATTTCGGGCAGCAATCTCGATGAATTCATGATGATCCGCGTCGCGGGCCTTGTCGGGCAGGTGCAGCGCGGCCTCGCGACGCCTTCCATCGACGGACGCAGCCCCAGCCAGCAACTCGCCGCGATCCGCGAAAAGCTCGCCGAGCTTTCGCAGCGCCAGCAGGCGATCTGGCGCACGGTGCAGACGGGGCTCGCCGAGGCCGGCATCCATATCGCCGACGAACAGCGCGTCAGCCCGGCGGCGCACAAGTGGCTGAAGGACTACTTCCTCACCGAAATCCTGCCGATCATCACGCCGCAGGCGCTCGATCCGGCCCACCCGTTCCCCTTCGTCCAGAACGAGGGCATGGGCCTGCTGTTCACCCTGACCCGCGATGCGACCCGCGAACAGCTGATCGAAATGGTGCTGATCCCGAGCGCGCTGCCGCGCTTCGTGCGGGTGCCCGATGCGGTGACGGGCGAGAGCGGGGCGCTCTATATCTCGATCGCGCGGCTGATCCAGCGCTATGCCGAGGCGCTGTTCCCCGGCTTCACGATCCAAGGCGACGGGTTGTTCCGGGTGCTGCGCGACAGCGACATCGAAATCGAGGAAGAGGCCGAAGACCTCGTTCGCACCTTCCGCAGCGCGATCCAGCGCCGCCGCAGGGGGCAGGTGATCCAGCTCGAAATCGAGGAGGATTTCGATCCCGCCGCCGAAGCCCTGCTGCTCGAACAGCTGGGCATCAACGAGGCCGCGCTGATCAAGACCGATGGCATGATCGGCATCGACGGCCTTGCTGAGATCGTCGCCGAAGACCGGCCCGACCTGAAGTTCGACGCCTATTCCCCGCGCTTTCCCGAACGCATCCGCGAACATGACGGCGATGCCTTCTCGGCGATCCGCGAGAAGGACATCATCATTCACCACCCCTATGAAAGCTTCGAGGTGGTGGTCGATTTCCTGCGGCAGGCGGCCGCCGACCCGGATGTGGTGGCAATCAAGCAGACGCTCTACCGCGCGGGCAGCCAGTCGGCGGTGATCAATGCGCTGATCGAGGCGGCCGAGGCGGGCAAATCGGTGACCGCCGTGGTCGAACTCAAGGCCCGCTTCGACGAGGAACAGAACCTCAAGTGGGCGAGCAAGCTCGAACGCGCAGGGGTGCAGGTGATCTATGGCTTCACCGACTGGAAGACCCACGCCAAGGTCGCGATGGTGGTGCGGCGCGAGGCCGACGGCAGCTTCCGCACCTATTGCCACCTCGGCACCGGCAATTACCACCCCGTCACCGCGCGGGTGTATACCGACCTCAGCTTCTTCACCGCCGATCCCAAGCTGGGGCGCGATATCGCCAAGATGTTCAACTTCATCACCGGCTATGTCGAACCCCACGCGCTCGAACGGATGCACATTGCGCCGATTGATTTGCGGCAGGAAATCTATGCCCGGATCGATACCGAGATCGCCCATGCGCAGGCCGGAAAGCCGGCTGCGATCTGGCTCAAGTGCAACCAGCTGACCGATGAAGGCGTGATCGACCGGCTCTACGCCGCCAGCAATGCCGGCGTGCAGATCGAACTGGTGGTGCGCGGCATCTGCTGCCTGAGGCCCGGCATTGCGGGGCTTTCGGAGAATATCCGCGTGAAGTCGGTGATCGGCCGCTTTCTCGAACACAGCCGCATCTATGCCTTCGCCAATGGCCACCCCATGCCATCTGCCCATGCGTCGGTGTTCATCGCGTCTGCCGACATGATGAGCCGCAATCTCGATCGCCGGGTGGAAACGTTGATTCCGATATTGAACCGCACGGTGCACGATCAGGTGCTCCAGCAGGTGCTGCTCGCCAATATGCTTGATACCGAACAGAGCTGGTGGGCGCATCCGGATGGCAGCTATTCGCGGGTTGAGCTTGAGCCGGGCGCGAAGCCCTTCAATTGCCACCGCTATTTTATGACCAACCCCTCGCTGTCCGGACGGGGCGGGGCGCTCGAGGCGGGCGCGGTGCCCAAACTCAGCTTGCGCCGGGGGGCGGTGGCATGATCTGGAAATGGCGCCGCGAGGCGCGCAGCAGCGGGCTTGGCCACACCAGCGCCGAGCGCGCGATCATCGACATTGGCTCCAACACCGTGCGCCTTGTCGTCTATGGCGGCACGATGCGTGCACCCACCGTGGTGCTGAACGAGAAGGTCACCGCCAAGCTCGGCCGCGAGATTGCCGCGACCGGCAGGCTGGCGGACGAGGCGATGGCACTGGCGCTCAGGGGGCTGAAGCGCTTTGCGCTGCTGCTCGCCGATCTCGGGATCAAGGATATCGAAACCGTCGCCACCGCCGCAGTGCGCGACGCTGCCAACGGGCCGGACTTCGTTGCCCAATTGCGCGCCATCGGCCTCAACCCGCGGGTGATCTCGGGCGAGGAGGAAGCCCTCCTGTCCGCGCATGGCGTGATCGGTGCCTTCCCGGATGCGCGCGGGATCGTGGCCGATCTGGGCGGCGGGAGCCTTGAGCTGGTGCGCGTCGCCAATGGTCGCACCGACAGCGCCAGCTCGCTGCCGCTGGGCACGCTGCGCTTGCCCGATCACCGGGGCAAGAACCCCAAGACGGCCAACACCGAGATGCGGAAGTCGCTCGACAAGGCGATCCGCAAGGGGGGCTGGGACTTGTCGGCAACGCCCGCGGCCAGCAACGGCGCGCTTTATCTTGTCGGCGGCACGTGGCGGGCGATGGCGGTCTACGCCATGGCGCTGCGCGGCTGGCCGCTGAGCGATCCGCATGGCTTTGCGATTGATGCCGCGGCTGCGCAGGATCTCGCCGTAGCGCTTGCCGCCAGCGAGAGCGAGGCGCTCAAGGGACGCGAGCGCATATCCTCGATGCGCGCCGAAAAGCTGCCCGATGCCGCCGTGCTGCTGCAAGCGCTGCTGGCGCGGCTGGCGCCCGAACAGGTGGTGTTTTCCAGCTGGGGTCTGCGCGAAGGGCTGCTCTATGACCGCCTGCCTGAACACACCCGGTTGCAAGACCCGCTGCTTGCCGGTGTCGCCACCTTTGCGAGCCAGCGCGCTGCCGAGCCGACGCTGGCAACCCGCATGGCCGCATGGACGCTCGATGCTGCGCCTGCGCGCGAGCACGGTTCGGAACGGCTGCGGATGGCGGCGACCATGCTCGCGCTCGCGGGGATGCAGATCGAGCCCAACATCCGTCTGCCGCAAGCCATCAACTGGGCGCTGCACAAGCGCTGGGTCGGGATCGACGGCAAGGGTCGGGCGATGCTGGCGGCGGCGATTGCGGCCAATGGCAACCAGCTGACCCTCCCCGCAGAGGTGCGCGCACTGGCCTCGCCCGAAGCGCTGGAGGAGGCGGTGCGCTGGGGTCTGGCGCTCCGGCTCGCGCGGCGGCTGGGGGGGCAATCATTGCGCTCGCTCGAAGTCAGCCAGCTGGCGATCGACGATACCGGCCTGGTGCTGCGCCTTGCCACCAGCCATGCGGCGCTGTTCGGTCAGCCGACCGAAAAGGACATGAAGCTGCTCGCCGGCCGGTTGGGGCTGCCCTGGCGGGTCGAGATCGTCGATGAAATCGTGATGTAAGTGGACAGGGCAGTGCGGCCGTCATCTGGCGGCCTGCCCTTACGCCTGCTTCTCGCTCCCAAAGGGCGAGAAGTCGGTATCGATGTCGAACAGGTCGACGCCTTCTGCCGCCTTCAGCCGGTTCACGACGACATAGGTGACCGGCGTCAGCACCGCTTCCCACACGACCTTGAGCGCCCAGTTGGTGACCATGACAGTCAGCACCGCCTCGGTCGTCCAGATGCCGTAGAAGGCGACGGGGTAGAAAATCAGGCTGTCGACGCCCTGTCCCACAAAGGTCGATCCGATGGTGCGCGTCCACAGGGCGCGGCCCTTGGTCCAGACCTTCATCTTGGCCATCACGAAGGAATTGACGAACTCGCCCGCCCAGAAGGCGGTGATCGAGGCGACCACGATGCGCCAGGTGCTGCCGAATACGCTGTCATAGGTCATCTGGCAGATCGCCCCGCCGGGGATCGCCGGATCGGCGGTGGTGGTCGGCGGACGCTCCCCGCCAAAGCCGCTGGCGGCGCATTCCCACCCGCCGAACGGGGGCAGAGCGGTGACGACATAGGACATGAAGGCAAGGAACAGCATCGCCGCCGTCCCCACCCAGATCACCCGCCGCGCCCTGGCAAAGCCGTAAATCTCGGTCAGCACGTCGCCGATCACGTAGCCCAGCGGGAAGAACAGAATTCCCGCGCCATAGATGAACACGCCGTCGGGCGCGGGCCACCAGCCTTCGGGCCAGAATGGCACATCGACAAAGGTCAGCTTGGCCGCGCCGATGATGTTCGACAGCAGCAAGATGGCGACGAAGGCGGCCATCACCAGATCGTAATAGCGGAAGGTGACGGGCGGCTTGCTGGTGGCGATGATCCCGTCGGTCGGGTCACGATCAAAGGCGGCAGCGGGATCGGCGGGCGCGGTGTTTTCCATCGCGGCGAGGGTTAGCGTGATTTGCGCCAAGCGCAAAGCGCGCTAATGACGCACCCGGCGCGCGCCCGTAGCTCATCTGGATAGAGCGCGAGACTTCTAATCTTGAGGCAGCAGGTTCGAGTCCTGCCGGGCGCGCCAAATCGTCCCCCCAACAAGGGGACGACGATTTGGCGAGCCCCAAAGGAGCGAACCTCGTTCGGAAACGGAGCAGCCACAGGCTGCGGAGTTGAACGCGTTGCAAAGCGACGCGGACAGTCCTGCCGGGCGCGCCGCGCCCCTTCATCCGAGGGGATTGCGCCACGTATAATCCCTTGCTCCGTTAGCCGAATCCGTTAGCCTTCCCCCAAGCAGATTCCGGGGGCAGAATCGGTGGCCGGCATTTTCCTCTCCTATTCGCGGGCAGATCGTGCGGGGGACAACCGCACGCGCTTGGCGTGTGCGCCATGACCCAGCAGGGGGAACGCCTCAAGCCGATCGGCTTCTGGAGCTATGCGCGGCAGGATGACGAAGCATCGGATGGGCGCCTCAGCCGCCTGAGGGCGCAATTGTCCAGCGAGTTGCAGCAGATGTATGGCCGTGACCGCGTCCAGCTTTGGCAGGATGTGGCGGCGATCCCTCCGGGCACCGAGTGGGAGACCGCTATCGACGAGGCAATCGCCCAATCGACCTTTCTGATCCCGCTGATCACCCCGGCTTTCGTCGAGAGCGAGTATTGCTGCAAGGAAGTTGCGAAATTCCTGGAGCGTGAGGCGCAGATCAACGCAGCCTATCCCGAACTCAAGGGGCAGCGCCGGATATTCCCGATCGTCTATATTGATGCCGACCAAAGCGACCCTTTCGATCCGGCCACGATTGCCTGTCTGAGCAAGCTGCAATTCGTCGACTTTCGCAAGCTGCGTGAGGATGACGATCCTCAGCAGATCCGCAAGGCATTGGTGCGTTTGTCAGGCGAGATCGCCCGACTGTTGAAAGTCAAGGTTCGCCGCGCGTTGACCGCAGAGGAGCTTGCGCAGATCCGGCTCGACGAACAGGCAGCGCTGCGTGAAGCGGAGCGGTTCGAAGCCGAGCGCGCGGCCGAAATGCAGCGTGCGCGCGAAGAGCAGCGGCAGCGCCACGCCGCGCAGCAAGCCGCCAGAGCCGAGAAGCAGCGTCAGCGCGCCGACCGCCTCGCGGGCCTGCGCGCCTACTTCGACACCCACCGCAACAATTTTCTGGGGTTGGCCATGACCATTGTGACCGCCGCGATCATTCTGGCAGTTGTCCAGATCACCGCCGATCCCGTCCCAGCGACAGGTTCGCCGACCCTGGACGATCTCGAAACGCCTTATGGTGTCGCCGGCACGCCCAGCGAAGAATTGCCCGGCGCATGGCTGATCGGGACCTGGGCGATCAAGAATGAGGCTGTCACGTGGTGCAGCCATGACATCATCGTGAGCCGCGGGATGGCGGACGATCAGCTTTTTTTCGAGTTTCCAGCTGACGAAAGTCGCAATGGCGGTGATACGATCGTCAGCGCGCGCGGCAATACGCTTGAGACCTCCGGGTACACTTACACGCGGCTTCTCAACGGCAATGTCGAGATGCAAGGCAAGAAAGACAGAAAAAACAGGGCGGAGCTGATCAAATGCGCTTCCTGATCCTTGTCCTTGCGGCGGTTCTGGCCGCGATGGCCCCTTCCCAGGCTTCGGCACAGGCCGAGGACTGCGAGAACACCAAAACCTGTTCCACCCTCGCCCCGAAGAAATCCCCAGCGACTAAACCGCGCCAGGAAAGGCCGCCCAGCCGGTGTGACCGGATGTGGAGCGACACGCGGCAGGACGCCAGTATAACGACCCTGACCAGCTTCTATTTCGAATGCAGTGAGCACAACAAAGCCGACGATGCCCTGGTGCAGGCCGTTGCGATGCGCTGCGATGCTCTCTGGGATGCGGCCACGGCGGATGGCACGGTTTCTGCGCTGCGTGACTTTGTCAGGGAATGTCCCGATCACCAGAAGGCCTACGTAGCCAACGCGAGCATCAAGATTGATGATGAGAATCGGAAAGTGCTCGAAGCCCAGTGTGAAGGGCAATGGCAGCAACTCCAGTTCACCGTCACGCTCGACAATATGCGGCTGTTCCTGAGCCATTGCGATGGCACCAAGAACTCCAAGATCGCCCGCATTTACGCCAGCGAAATGGAAACGCGCCCGCTGTTCTTCCAAAAGGTTCCGCCGCCCAGCAGTGCAGTGCCGCGCTCTGGGCTGTCAGGCTTCAACTTCGCCTATGCCGACAAGTGCGACCGGGGCGAGGGCGGGGCGTGTGCGGCGCTCGCGCACGCCTTCCGAGAAGGCAGCCGCGCGCCCAAGAACAATCTGTGGGCCTTTGCGCTGATGGTGCGGGCGTGCAGCAACAATTACCCCGATGCCTGCGGGACGGTGGCCGATCATCTCAAGTATCCCGATGTCGTGCAGGGCGTGGTGGTGCGCGATTTCGCCCGCGCGGCGATCATTGCCCGCTTTGGCTGCGACCGGGGCGGGCTCTACGCCTGCCTCGAATATGCCAAAGCCTATGAATTCGGGCTGGGCGTGGGCCGCAACATCAATTCGGCCGTCGCACTGTATGAGCGCAGCTGTGCCTTTGGCCAGTCCAATGGCATCGCTTTTGGTTGCTATTATGCGGCGCGGATCTGGCAGGAGGGGCGTGAGGGGGTCGAGCCTGACCCGGTGCGCGCCCAGCGGTTGGTTGACGCCGGACTTCAGCTCGATCCGGAAAACAGTTACCTGAACGATCTCAGCGCTAAGTTCGACTGACGCGGTCTCTGGCTCCGGCGCAGGCGAAGGCCACCGCGGCGCGGTCCTTTTCGCGCGCGGTCTCGTCCAGTTCGGCCCATGGCCGCAGATCGGGATGGAGGCGGCGGTCATTGTCGCGCGGGCCATCACCGGCAGGCGCCCAGCCGGCCAGCAGCCGCTCGGCACACCAGCGCTTGTGTTCAGCCTCGGCCAGCGCTTCGACGAGTGCCTCGCCGGCAAGGCCGCTGGTGGCGGCATCCCACAGCTTGATTGCGCGGTGATCGGCAGCCGCGCGGTTGGCGGCGATGTAGGTCTCGGGAAGATCCTGCCACCGCCCACTGGCCGGCACCGTGCCGCCGCCGCCGAATTCGCGATCATAGGCGAGGTGGATTTCAGCGGCCGCCCGGTCAGCCTCGCGCTGGCACAGCGCCTCGAGCGTGATGCCCACGCCGGGGGTGATCGGCGGGAGAAAGGCGAGCGCGGCGGTATCGAAGAGCGGGGTGATCGCCCGCGCCGTGTCGAGGATCGCCTGCACCGGCGGCACCGCCGAGTGCGCCTGTCGCAAGGCCGCGGCGAGCACGAAGGCCTGCGCTACGGTCTCGTCTGCCTCCCCGTAATCGACAAGGTGGCAGGTGACCTGCGTATCGGCAATTGCGGCCTCGGGGCTGATCATCTGCGCAGCAGGGGCGTCCGCGCCAGCGCCATAGGCCGCTGCCGCGTGACAGGTGAGGCCGAGGAGCGGTTCGGGCAGGGTGACGGCATCCGGGCTTCCCACCCACAGGATGCGCGGCGCGCCAAGCCGGGCCGACCAGAACTGCCTGAGCGCGATCTCGGCCGCCCATACCAGCGCATCGCTCATCCCCCACAGGCACAACGTCACCCGGCTCTGCCGCTGCGCCAACGCGCGCTCGGCCAGTCCCGGTCCGGCGAGGGCCGCGCGAATTGCGGCGGCCCCCAGCGCGTGAGGCCGCAACCTCTGGCGTGCGCCGAGCATCAGGTCGGGCGATTGCAACATCGCGTGCTGGAGCGCGGCGGATTCGACCCTGAGGTTGATCTCGGCGACGTCGAGCGCGACCGGCGAGGCTCTGAGGCGGATAGCCTCGGCGATGTTGTCGGCTTCGCTCGGCTGCCATACGGCCAGCGCCCCGGCATGGCGGGCAAGGGCATCTTCCGGCGCCATTCCGATCACGCCGCTTGCAGCAAGCATAGCCCAGCGGTCATCATCCTCGGCATCGAGCGACGGGTCGACGAGGACAACGACAGCGCCCGCCATGCTGGTATTGCGTGCGAGCGCATCGGCGCTTGCGTCGGCACCGATGACAAGGCTGTGACCGCGCGCCCGGTGCCTTGCCAGCCAGCGCGCCAGCCACAGCAGCAACCGCTGGCGCATCAGCCAGAACAGGCTGATGAGCGGGATCAGCGGCCCCGTCAGCCGCGCGATGGCCTGCGGCAGGGTCAGCGTGTCAACCTGAGCGAGCAGGCCTTGCGGGACAAGGTAGAGGAACGGCGCATAGGCGTAATCGGTCGCCTGCCAGAGCGTCAAAGGCGTGCCGGCTGCGCGGTGCAATCCGGCGGTGTGCCACCACGCGCAGACTGCCGTCACAAGGATCAACCCGCCCATCAGCGCGAGCCGCGGCCAGCGCAGCGGTGCAAAGGCGCTGCGGACGCACCAGCGGGCAAGGCGAGCAGCGCGGTTGGGTGCGGTCGTCATGGTTCGGCTTTCAGTGGTAATGCATCGCGGCGCGGTTATCCATCGCCATCACCGCCGCCGTCGGCCCCATCGGCCCTATCCCAGTACGATCGGCCGGGCGGCATAGGCAAAGCGCCAGTCGGCGAGGTCTTCGTCGAGCACGGCCTGGGTATCGAGCAGCACGTCGAGAAGCGGCTCGAACAGCGGAGGCTGGCCGGCGCAGGCTTGCTGCTTGCAGCCCTCTGCCACCGCTTCGATCTGGCGGGCTCGGCGGGACAGAGCCTTGAGCGCGGTCGCGGTATCTTTCGATCGCATCGCGAAGCGCTCGAAATCGCCCTGGAAGCGGATGCCGGCTGCCGCAGCGGCAAGGGCGGGCAGCACCGCGCCCGAAAAGGCCGCAACATAGCCGATCACATTCTTGAGCGTGTAAAGCAGCGAAGGGTCTGCAATCAGCCCCAGCTTGTAGCCTGCCCACAGCACCATGAACCCGACACTGAAACCGGCGGCCCACTGGATCGCCCGGAGGCTGAAGGTGTCGAGCCGATGATTGAGCGCTTCGAGCCGCTGGTGGTTGATGTCGTGATAGACGTGCTGATCGTCGATCACCGCCTGCGCGGCGCGGGCAAGCGCGGCAATCCGCGGCGGGGTGATCGCCGCGTGCCGGCTGCCGCCTTCCTCGTCGCCGGGGAGTTCGGGCAGAGCGGCGATGGCATTGGCAAAATGCGGCGCCCATACTGTGCGCGGGCCGTGGTGCCCCTCATGCGCGGTGTGCGCGTCATCCGGTGCCGCCTCGATCGGACGACGGCCCGAGAAACCGACCCACGCGAGCAATTGCCCGCTGCGCTGGCTCTCGGCGATCAGGCGTGCATCCATCCAGCGCTGGTGGGTGTCCTGTGATCGGGGGAACAGCCGCGCAAGTCCCCGCCGCCGCGCAGGCTGGCCGACCGGATCATCGGCACGGGTCTTGAGATAGGTATAGGTGGCGGTGCCGACGAGGTAGAGCTCAAGCATCACCAGCGCCGGCTTTGCCCACGGCGGAGACTCCAGCAAAAAGGCGGAAAGCACCGCGCAGGTCACGGCCAGCGGCGCGAGCATGAAGATCCATACATAGGCCGAGCGGTACTGGTTGCTCAGCCGGGTGGCGAGCGCGTCGGCGTGTTCGGCATGGTCGAGCAGCGGCGCGGCATTGGCGGTGCCCGGCGTGTCCCGCGCGATGCCGAAGCCGAAGGGGTAAAGCAGCACGCTGCGCCAGATGCCGAGCCCCCGGTCACCGCCCCTGTCGCGCCGGGCGATTTGCAGTGGCCAGCTCCGCAACGGGACGGGCGAGGCACCGGCCGCCTCTTGCTCGGCCGATCGGGCCCGAACCGCCCGGCGCGGCCAGCGCAGCATCAGGTAGAGCATGAGCGCATAGGCACGATAGGTGTCGCCCGGCACCGGCGGTTCGCCCATGCGGGCTGCCGCACTGGTGCTCCAGCGCCGGGTGGGACGTTCCTCGAGGAACCGCGCAATGCAAGTGGCCCGGGCCGGGGAATGGCCCAGCATCACCTGCCGGGCTGCATGAGCGACAGCCAGCCCCGGCCCGGCATCGCCAGGTTCATCGCCATTGCGCTCGCTCGCCAGGGGCAGGGCGCGCACCACATCGCTCGCGGTGCCTGCGTCGCGGCACTGATCGGGCATCAGGCTGCGCACGGCCCCTTGTGCACGGGGCACAATCCACACCACCGGCACGCCGCTCTGCAAGGCTTCGGTGACGACATCGGCCGTCCCGCCGCGACCGCGAGGGGGATGCCCGTCCCACAGCGCGATCATCAGATCAGCGCGTCGCACCAGCATCTGCCCGATGGTGGCGAAGCGGCGCGATTGCCATGCATCGTCGGCCACCTTGACCCCGCTCGGCTGCCAGTCCGCCAGTTCGAGCACGCGCGCGGCTTTGTCAGCCAGCTCACCGATCCCTGCCACCGCACCCGCAATCTCGTCGGGCGCGAGTTCGGTTTGCTTGCCCGCCTGCCGTTCCGCATTGCGCTTGTCGAGCGCGGCGCGCGCGGCCGCTTGCGCCACGGGAATGGCAAAAGGCAGGATCGCTTCGAGCTGCCACCCTTGCGCCGCGCGTTCCGGCAGGACCGCGGCGCGCGCGCCAATCTGGTCGGCCCCCGGAGCGAGAGCCGACACGAAGCGCAGCGATACGGCCCGCGGTTGGTCGAGCGGACTGTCGGCCTGCTCATCCTTCAGGGTGCCGGCGACCTCAGCCAGCACGCTGTCCACCGCGGCGATCAGCGCCGGGTGATCGCCTGCCGGGATATCCTGATGACCGGTAATCGCGACTGTAAAGACCAGCGGCGGCAGCGGCGCATGATCGGAGGCGCTCATGGGCGGCCGCCCAGCACTTGCGCCACACGGAACCCGACCCAAGGATGCTGCCTCACCACAAAGCCCCTCGTACGCCGCGCCCGCCCCCTGCGGCCGCACGATTCGCGTGCGAGGCATTGTGCGGTGTCACCGGGTCGTGGGCAACCCGTGGCTAACGGGTCGTCGCGCTCAGGTGTGCCAAGCGCCATCGACCCGCCGCAGCACGCTGCTCGGCCCGTCGAGGAGCCCCTTGGGCAGCAGCGCAGCGGGCATATCCTGATAGCTGACGGGCCGCAAAAAGCGGTCGATCGCCAGCGTGCCCACCGATGTGCTGCGTCCATCCGAGGTCGCGGGAAACGGCCCGCCGTGCACCATCGCGTGGGTCACTTCGACACCGGTCGGCCAGGCATTGGCAATGATCCGTCCGGCACGGTTTTCAAGGATCGGGATCAGCGCGCGTGCCGCCTCGTAATCTGCGGGCGCCATGTGGAGGGTGGCGGTGAGCTGGCCCTCCATCTCGGCAAGGATCGCGGCAACTTCCTCGAGATCAGCGCAGGTGACGATGATCGAAGAGGGGCCGAACACTTCGTGCCCCAATGCCGGGTTGGCGCGGAAGTCCGCCCCGCTGACCGCGAAGACCTGCGCCTGGGCGCAATGGGCCGCCCCCTCGGCCCCGGTGCCCACCAGTGCCGCGCCGTGATCGGCGATGGCATTGATGCCCTTGGCAAAGGCGCTCTTGATCCCCTGTGTCAGCATGGTCTGCGCGGGGATCGCAGCGAGCGCCTCGCCCACTTTCGCGATGAAGCGTTCGGTCGCTTCGCTCTTCACGGTCAGGAGAATACCCGGATTGGTGCAGAACTGCCCGGCGCCCAGCGACAGCGAGCCGACATAGGCCGCCGCGAGCGCCTCGGCGGCTTCCGCCATGCGGGTGGGCATCAGCACCACCGGATTGACGCTGCTCATTTCGGCATAGACCGGGATCGGCACCGGGCGCGCGGCGGCATGGCCCATCAGGGCAAGGCCGCCAGCGCGCGAGCCGGTAAAGCCGACCGCGGCGATACGCGGGTCTTTCACCAAGGCCTCGCCCAGTGCATTGTCAGTGCCGTTCACCAGGCTGAACACGCCGTCTGGCAGCCCCGCCTCACGCACGCTCTCGAGGATCGCGCCGGCGACCAGCTCGGAGGTGCCGGGGTGCGCGGGGTGGCCCTTGACCACCACACAGCATCCCGCCGCAAGCGCCGAGGCGGTGTCCCCGCCAGCGACCGAGAAGGCCAGCGGGAAGTTCGATGCGCCGAACACGGCCACGGGGCCGACGGGGATCTTGCGCATCCTGAGGTCAGCCTTGGGCAGCGGCGCACGGTCTGGTTGCGCGTGGTCGATCCTGAGGCCTTGCCACGCTCCATTCTCGACCTCTTCGGCGAACAGGCGCAACTGGCCCACGGTGCGACCGCGCTCGCCATTGAGGCGCGCCTCGGGCAAGCCGCTTTCCAGCATGGCGCGCTGGGTCAGGCTGTCGCCCAGAGCGTCGATCTTGTCAGCCATCAGCCGCAGGAAGGCGGCGCGCTCTGACAGGGGGAGGGCGGCATAGACCGGTTGCGCCGCCGCTGCTGCCGCGCAGGCGTCCGCGACGTCCTCGCCGCTGGCCTGAGCAAACGGCGGTTCGAGCGTCGCCCCGCTCGCCGCCTCGACCGCGGTGAAATGCGCGGCCCCATCGCGCCATGCGCCCGCCACAAGGTTTCTGCCCGTCAACATTGCCACTCTCCTGAACTGTGCGAATCCGAACTGTGAAAACGCCGCTTGCCAAGCCGCGTTTTTCGGTCAAAGGTAGCGCTACCATAAATGGTGCGGGTTGCAACCACGCAGCCGGGGAGAGGGATCTTGGACAACACACGGGGCGGCGCCAACATGGCGCTGATTTCCGCGATCGTCGCGGTGGCGACCATTGGCGGATTGCTGTTCGGCTATGATAGCGGTGCGGTTAACGGGACGCAGGCGGGGCTCAAGCAGGCCTTCGCGCTCGATGATGCGGGGTTGGGCTTCACCGTCGGCTCGCTGCTGATCGGCTGCGCGGCGGGCGCGTTTCTGGCTGGACGGCTGGCCGATGCACTGGGCCGCAAGCGCGTGATGGTGATCGCAGCGCTGCTGTTCCTCGTCGGTGCGATCGTGCAAGGCGAAACCGACAGCCACACGCTGTTCGTGATCGCGCGCTTTGCAGGCGGCATGGCGGTGGGTGCGGCCTCGGTGCTCTCGCCGCTGTACATCTCGGAAGTGGCCCCGGCCAAGATCCGCGGAAGGCTGACCACGGTGCAGCAGGTGATGATCATCACCGGGCTGACGGCGGCCTTTCTCGTCAACTATTTCCTCGCACAGGCGGCAGGGGATTCGCTGGGCGACGTGGCCGGGATGCCGGCCTGGCGCTGGATGTATCTGGCGCAGGCCGCGCCCGCAGCGGTGTTTCTGGTGGCTTTGCTCTTCATTCCGGAAAGCCCGCGCTATCTCGTCAACCGGGGCCGCGAGGACGAAGCGCGCAAGGTGCTGACCCGCCTGTTCGGCGCGGAGGAGGCAGACCGCAAGGTCGGCGAAATCCGCGATTCCTTCGCGGGCGACCACCGTCCGCGCCTGTCCGATGTGCTGGCGAAGGGCACGATCTTCCGCCCGATCGTGTGGGCGGGCATCTTGCTTGCGACCTTCCAGCAATTCGTCGGGATCAACGTGATCTTCTACTACGGCGAGACGCTGTGGCGGCTGGCGGGGGTTTCGGAGGAGGTGGCGCTCGAACGCAACATCATCTCCGGCCTTGCCTCGATTGCGGCGGTGTTTGCGGCCCTGTTGCTGATCGACCGGATCGGGCGCAAGCCGCTGCTGCTGATCGGCTCGGCAGGGATGGCGGCGACGCTCGGGGCGATGACTTACGCCTTCTCTGGTGCAGGCAGCGATGCGGCGGGCAACCTCGTTCTCAGCGAAAGCGCAGGCTGGATCGCGCTGATCGCTGCCAATCTCTACGTCATCTTCTTCAACTTCAGTTGGGGGCCGGTGATGTGGGTAATGCTGGGCGAGATGTTCCCCAACCAGATGCGCGGATCGGCGCTCGCGGTGGCGGGGCTTGCGCAGTGGGGCGCAAACTATGCCGTGGTGCAGACCTTCCCCGGCATGGCGAGCGGCCTTGGTCTTGCGCCGACCTACCTGTTCTACACCATCAGCGCCGCGATCAGCTTTGTGCTCGTGAGCAAGTTCATCACCGAAACCAAGGGCAAGGAGCTGGAGGAGATGGTCGGCTGACGCGCCCGGTGGTAGCTTGGAGGGTATGATGGGAGAGGCACCTCAGCCGTTGCGCGTTGTCGTCCTTGGTGGCGGCACGGCCGGATGGATGACGGCGGCGGGGATCGCAAAGCTGCTCCCCGGGATCGCCTCGGTCGCGCTGGTCGAAAGCGAGGAGATCGGCATTGTCGGGGTGGGGGAGGCCACGCTGCCCCACATCCGCGGTTTCGTCGAAAAGCTCGGGATCGACGAGGCGGCGTTCATGAAGGCCACCCATGCGACCTACAAGCTGGGGATCGACTTCCGCGATTTCGGGCGGATCGGGGAAAGCTACATCCACCCCTTCGGCTCCTTCGGCGAGGAGGTGCAGGGGGTGGGCTTTCACCACTGGTGGCTGGAACTGGCGCGGCATGGGCTGGCGCGGGATATCGGGGACTATTCGCTGGCGGTCGCCGCTGCCAAGGCCAACCGCTTCCGCCCGCCCGCGACGGGCGATGGTCTCGCCTCGACCTATGGCTATGCCTACCAGTTCGACGCAACCTTGTTTGGCCCCTTCATGCGGGATTTTGCCCGAGAGGTGGGGGTCGAACGGCACGAGGGGCGCGTTGTCAGTGTCGAGCGCG
Organism: Erythrobacter sp. BLCC-B19; assembly: GCF_028621955.1. NCBI lineage: Bacteria > Pseudomonadati > Pseudomonadota > Alphaproteobacteria > Sphingomonadales > Erythrobacteraceae > Erythrobacter > Erythrobacter sp. BLCC-B19. Next base: position 353,304 of record NZ_CP117516.1, on the reverse strand, counting down.
ACGCGCAGAGTGGCGATGTGGTCGCCCTGGTGCTGGCCGATGGGCGGCGGATCATGGGCGATCTGTTCGTCGATTGCTCGGGCTTCCGCTCGATCCTGCTCGGGCAGGAATTGGGCGAGGCGTGGGAGGACTGGACGCACTGGCTGCCCTGCGACCGCGCCGCCGCCATGCCCTGCACCCACGCCACGCCAGACCTGCGCCCCTACACCACCGCCACCGCCATGCCCGCCGGATGGCGCTGGCAGATCCCGCTCCAGCACCGCATGGGCAACGGCTATGTCTTCTCCTCGGCGCACATCTCCGAGGAGCAGGCCTGCGAGGCGATCATCGCGAGCGCGGAGGGGAGGCCACTGGCCGATCCGCGCATCCTCAAGTTTCGCCCCGGCAGGCGCGCGCGATCGTGGAGCCACAATGTCATCGGCGTCGGGCTGGCGAGCGGATTTCTCGAACCGCTTGAATCGACCTCGATCTATCTGGCGCAAATGGCGATCACCTATTTGATCGAGCTGTTTCCGGTGGGCGGCACCATCGACCCGCGCGACCGGGATGAATTCAACCGGCTGGTCGACATGGAATATGACCGGGTGCGCGACTTCCTGATCCTCCACTACCACGCCACCACCCGCGACGATTCCGAGTTCTGGAACCATGTGCGCACGATGCAGGTGCCAGACAGTTTGGCGGGCAAGCTCGAGCTGTGGCGCAAGGCGGCGCGGATCGAGAAATACTCCGATGGCCTGTTCTACGATGCCAGCTGGATTGCGGTCTATCTCGGGCAAGGGATGCTGCCGGAGGCGCATGATCCCCGCACCGCGATGATCGCGCCGGATGCGCTCGCCCGCGCCACCGAACGTCTGCGGATGGCGGTGACGGGCGAGGTCGCGACCATGCCCGGCCACCGTGATTTCCTGATGCGCGAGGCCGCGCGGCTCGCAGAGGCGGCATGAGCGCTGCGCGCGAGCCCTTGCGCCGCGTGGCGGTGGTCGGCGGCGGGCCGGTCGGCATTCTTGCCGCGATCGCGCTGCGCCGCGCATTGCCTGGGTGCGAGGTGGTGGTCGTGGGCACCCCGACCAGCCCCGCCGCCTTCGCCGACACCTCGGCGACCGCCTTGCCCTTCACCAACAAGCTGCACGACCGGTTGGGCCTCGCCGAGAGTGACGTCGTGCGCGAGGCGGGTGGTTCCTATCGCCTTGTCACGCGGTTTGCCGGATGGGGCGGAGCGGGGCAGGCGGGCACGCTGGCCTATGGCGAGGTGCTCGATCCAGCCTTGAAGACCGCTTTCGCGCGCGACTGGGGCCGGGTGCGATTGCCGGGCGAGGGCGCGCCGGCCGCTGGCAGCCTTGCCGAGGCGCTTGCCGAGCAGGGCCGCTTCGCCCCGCCGCCTCCGGGCGAGCTGACACCGATTTCAGCGGTCGATTACGCCCTGCGCTGGCACCCCGCGGCCTACCGCGCACTGCTGATCCGGCACGCCGAGGCACTGGGCGTCGGCTACGTGCAAGGCACGCTTGATCGGGTGGAGATGGGCTCCGGTGAGGATGTCGCCGCGATCGGCCTTGCCGGGCAGGGGATGATCGCGGCTGATCTTTTCCTCGATTGCAGCGGACCGCAAGCGAGCCTTCTTGCCGCGCATCCCGCTTTCGCTTTCACCGACTGGTCGGCAAGCCTGCCGACGCGCCACATCTACCGCGCCTCGCCCGCAGCGCCCGTGCTGGCGCTTGAAGACCGTCTGACGCTCACCGAGGCAGGCTGGGTGAGCGAGGTTGCAGGGCGCGACGGGGTGCATCGGATGCTGGGCACACCAGCGCCCTTGCCAGTGGAGGCGGTGACGGCGCTGCTCGGGGCCGTGCCCAACGCCGTGATCGCTCTGACACCGGGGCGCGCTGCGGCGCCTTGGCTCGGCAATGTCGTTGCGCTGGGCGATGCTGCGGCGCGGTTCGAGCCGCTTGGGCCGTACCACCTCGATTTGGCGCATCGCCAGTTGGCGCTGCTGCTGGAGATGCTGCCGGGGCGCGCGATCACGCCCCATGAGCGGGCCGAATACAACCGCCGCTCGGTGCTGATGATGGAAGGCGTGCACGAGCTTCTGGCGTTCCACTTTGCCGGAATCGCAGCGCAGCGCATCTTTGGCGCGAGGGAACTGCCGGGGCGCGTCGGGGAGGTGATCGACCAGTTCCTGCGGCGCGGGCGCATCCCGTTCCGCGAGGAAGCACCGCTGCTTTCGCAGGAGCAGTTCGCGCTGCTGGTCGCGCTCGGTTGGAGCCCGGGACTGCCGCCTGTCGCGCTGTGCGCCGGTGCCGCAGACGAGGCGCACGCCCGGTCGGTCTTTGCCAATGATGTCCGCGCTGCACTCGCCTTTGCCCCGCCTTACGCGCAGTGGCTTGCACAGGCTGTCAGTTCAGCACCTGCCGGATGAAATCGCGCATCGCCGCGAAATTTTCGCGCGTTGGCGGGCCGAGTATTCCCCGCGCGCTCTCCGGCAAATGCGCGCCCGGATCGCCCGCGGCACCAAACACATAGTAATCGAGCAAGCCTCGCCACACCGCCCGCTGGTCTTCGGGCATATGCCGGAAGGCGTACATCGCGTGCATCAGCGCGTCATAGGGGCTGCCGATCCCCGCAGGGTTGCCCGGCGCCCACCAGTAATTGACGAGGATGCTGACCGGTTCGAGCGAATCCACCCCGTGCCACCAGCCATAGGGGATGTAGATCGCATCCCCCGGCAGCAGCGTTGCAGCCTGCGCCACCTGCGCTGCTGCGGCAAAGTCGGGAAAGCGGGCAAGATCGGGCGCGTGTGGATCAACCATGCTGACCGGCACGCCGGCCGGGGTCAGTTCGAATGGGCCGGGATAGAGCGCGGCGGTCTGATCGGGCGGGTAGATCGTGAAGCGCCGCCGCCCGGCGACACAGCACGCGACATTGGCCTTGGCATCCCAATGCGTGCCGACCTTGATGCGGTTGCCGATCCAGATCCGCGCGGGCACGTCGGGCAGCAACGCCAGCGGGTTCTCACGCGCGAAGGCGGGGAGCAGGTCGGCAATCATCTCCGATTGCACTGCCATCGCCGGCGGATCGGGCATCTGCGCTGCCGCCAGCAGATCGCGCAGGAAGGTCTCGAGCCGCCCCTGGCCGCGCACGAAATTGAGGTTGGCAAGATCCGGGGTGTAGAAAAACCGCCCCTGTTCGGACGGCGCAGCGGCGATCGCTCTGACGGGACGGCTGGTGGGTTCGCGGGTGAGATAGGCGATCATCGCCGCATCCCCCGCCTTGGCCGCCGCCACCGCAGGCCAATCGGCCACCAGCCCGCGCAACACCACCGGGCGGCCCTCGGCCTGAAGCGCGGCGAAGCCTGCCGCATCGAGCGGGCCGTGCAGTTCGCGGATCGGGGCAGGCGCGGGCAGGGTGGTCATGCGGTCAGGTGCTCGGCGGGCGCGATTGCCCCGCCGCCCGCTTTGAGGAATTCGTCCTGCATCGGCAAGCCCGCCGCGGCCTGCGCGATAACGGCGCGGATATGGCCAAGCCGCTGGCGGGTCTCGGCATCGTCCAGCATCCACGCCGCCGGATGATGCGCGCGCGGTGTCACGCCCTGGCTCAGCATAACGGAAAGCCAGCTATCCTCGGTGAACAGCTCGTTGTTCTCGCGGATGATCCGGCCCGAGGAACGGAACATTGCGAGCTTCTCGGCGAGGCCGTCAGGCGCTTCGAGGTTGCGGCAATAACGCCAGAACTCGGAATCATCGCGCTCGCTGGCGCGGTAGTGGAGCACCAGAAAGTCGCGAATGTTAAGGTATTCGCGCTCCGTCTCGGCGTTGAAGCGGTCGCGCTCCACGGCGCTGAAGCCGGTGTCGGGGAAGAGCGCAAGGAGCCGCGCAATGCCCGACTGCACCAGATGGATCGAGGTCGATTCGAGCGGTTCGAGGAAGCCTGCCGCAAGGCCGAGCGCCACCACGTTCTTCTCCCACGCCCGCGCCCGGTGCCCGGCCTTGAACGCCAAGTGATTGGGATCGGCGAGCGGCGTGCCGTCGAGGTTCGCCAGCAGCAGATCGGTCGCCGCCTGCCGGTCGATATGGGCAGACGAAAACACATGGCCGTTGCCGATCCGGTGCTGGAGCGGGATGCGCCATTGCCAGCCGGCCTGCCGCGCGGTGGAGCGGGTCAGCGGCTCGTTGCGGCCACCCAAGGTGCAAGGAATCGCGACCGCCGAATCGCACGGGAGCCACTTCGACCAGTCGGTAAAGGGCACGCCCAGCGCCTGCCCTAGCAGAAGCGAGCGGAAGCCCGAGCAGTCGATGAACAACTCGCCCGTCACCTGCCGCCCATCCTCCAGCGTCACGTTGGTGACGAAGCCGCTTTCCCCGTCCTGTTCCACCGCAACGATGCGGCCTTCGACCCGCACCGCGCCCGCATTCTCGGCGTAACCACGCAGGAAGCGGGCATAGCGGCCCGCATCGAACTGGAAGGCGTAGGACAGCTTCGATAGCGGCGATTTGGGCTGGTCGGGGCGCGGCCAGCCAAAACGGCCCATCTTGGCCGCGACCGCCGCGATCGAATAGTCGTCGATCCGCGCGGTCTCCCCCAGATTGGCGCCGCGCAGGAAAAAGTGCTGGAACTCGATCCCCAGCATATCGAGTCCGAAGCTGCCGAAAGGGTGGACATAGGCATGGCCAACCCGCAGCCAATCGACGAATTCGATGCCCAGTTTGTAGGTCGCGCGGGTCTCGCGCATGAACTGCATCTCGTCCAACCCGAGCAGGCGGTTGAAACCGATGATCTGCGGGATCGTCGCCTCGCCGACGCCGACCGTGCCGATTGCCTCACTCTCGACAAGCGTAACCGATAGGCCGGGCATCTGGCCCAGCACGCGCACCATTGCGGCGGCCGTCATCCACCCGGCGGTGCCGCCGCCGACGATGACGATTTTCGTGACGGGCGAAGGCGCGCTCATGCGGTCACCGGCTGCGGCGCATCGTGCCAGCTGCCTGACTGGCGCAGGAAGTCCTCGTGGGTCGGCAGCCGTGCGGCGACATCGGCATAGGCCGCGCGCATCTGCGCCATGGCGGCGGCGACCTTGTCGGGATCGAGCGTGTCGGCGATGGGGTCGTGGCTCTCGGGCCAGATGTTTTGCCCCAGCATCACCGCCACCCAGCTGGGCTGAGCGAAGAGCTCTGCATTCTCGCGGAACACGCGGCCCCGACGCTGCCACAGCGCGATCTTGTGGGCGAGGCTTTCGGGGATGTCCATGTTCTTGACATAGCGCCAGAATTCCGAGTCTTCGCGCTGCGTCGCCTTGTAGTGCAGGATCACGAAATCGCGCACGTCCTCATACAGGGCGTGCATCCCGCGGTTGTATTCCTCACGCTCCAGCGGGTTGATCGGGCTGTCGGGAAACAGCGCGAACAGGCGTTGCAGGCCGTTCTGGATCAGGTGGATCGAGGTCGATTCGAGCGGTTCGATGAAGCCTGACGACAGCCCCAGCGCGACGACATTGTGGTTCCACGCCTTGCGCCGCATCCCGGTGAGGAACCTCAAGGCACGCGGTTCGGCCAGAGGTTCGCTCTCAAGATTGGCGAGCAGGATGTCGCGCGCCTCGTCCTCGCCCATGAAGGCGCTGGAGAAGACGTGCCCGTTGCCGGTGCGGTGCTGCAAGGGGATGCGCCATTGCCAGCCTGCGGTGTGCGCCGCGGCGCGGGTGAAGGGATCGGGCGGGCCGGGCGAGCGGGTCGGCACGGCGAGCGCACGGTCCATCGGCAGCCAGCGGCTCCAGTCCTCGTAGCCGGTGCCCAACGCGCCTTCGATCAGCAGCCCACGAAAGCCCGAGCAGTCAATGAAGAGGTCGCCCGCGACGGTGGTGCCATTGGCAAGCGTGACGCTGGCGACATCGCCACTTTCGCCGTCGCGGGTGACGGCGGTGATCTCGCCCTCGATCCGGGTCACGCCCTGCCGGGTCGCAAGTCGGCGCAGATAGGCGGCATAGAGCCCCGCGTCGAAGTGATAGGCATAGGCGATCTCGCGCACCACCGACTGCGCGCCTGCCGCCGGACGCGCGAACTTGCCGCTTTGGGCTGCGGCGGTGCACATCGAATAGGCGCCGATGTCGCCTGCGCTCACCGTGCCGCCACGTCCATGCTCGCGCAGCCAGAGCTGGTGGAAGGCGATGCCGTGGAGGTCTTGCCCATAGGTGCCGAAGGGGTGGAAGTAGCGGTCGCCCTGCCGCCCCCAATTGACGAACTCGATCCCGAGCTTTGCCGTGCCACGCGTTTCGCGCAGGAATTCGGCTTCCGGGATGTCGAGCATCGCGTTGAAGCTGCGGATCGGCGGAATGGTCGCCTCGCCCACGCCGACCGTCCCGATGGCGTCGGATTCGATCAGGGTGACGGTGCGCTGGCCATCATTGAAAAAGCGCGACAGCGCGGCAGCCGCCATCCATCCGGCGGTGCCTCCGCCGACGATCACGACCCGCGCAAGGCGGTTCGCGTTACCGATACCATTGATCCCTCTCATCCTCCCGCAATCCTATCCTGTCCGGGCATTGTTGGCAAATTGCCACAGTATCCCTGCAAAAATGCGAAGACCTATTGTCAATCGGCTCAGCCACCGATAAGCCATGCTTCCACAAGAGGGCAAGCTATCTACGTATAAATGATAGCGCTAACATGGGGAGGGATCAAATGCGCAGCTCGATGCAGCACGATGGCGTCTGGAATCGGCGCCGGGATTCATGGTTCAAGAGCGTGCTGCGGGCGGGGGCGTCTGCGCTGGTTGTCGGAAGCGCCGTTTCTGCCGGAGCGGCAATGGCGCAGGATGAAGCTCAGGCCGCCGAGGAATCAGCCGCCGCGCAGGATCAGGAAGAGCCGGCCGATGTCGGCAGCGAGATCGTCGTCAGCGGCTTGCGTGCGAGCCTCGCCAATGCCCAGAACCTCAAGAAGAACGCCGACACCGTGGTCGACGCGATCACCGCGCAGGACATCGGCGCGCTGCCCGACCGGTCGGTGACCGAAGCGCTCCAGCGCGTCCCCGGCATTGCCATCAACCGTTTCGCCGGGTCGAACGATCCCGACCACTTCTCGGTCGAAGGCTCGGGCGTGGTGATCCGCGGCCTCAATTTCGTGCGCTCGGAATTCAACGGCCGCACCGCCTTTTCTGCCGGTGTGGGCGGGCAAGCGCTGAACTTTGCCGACGTGCCGGCCGAATTGCTGGGTTCGGTGGTGATCAGCAAGAACGCCACCGCCGAGACGATCGAAGGCGGCCTGGCCGGGACGGTCAACCTCAACACCCGCAAGCCGTTCGACAACAACGGCCTCAAGATCGCCTTCAGCGGCGAGGCCAACTACGGCGATTTCCGCAAGGAATGGACGCCGACCCTGTCGGGCCTGATCAGCAACACCTGGGACACCGACAAGGGCCGCTTCGGCCTGCTGCTGAGCGCGTCCTATTCGCGGATCAAGAGCCGCGCCGACGGTCTTCAGGTCGCCAACTACCAGACCCGCGACGGGCGTCTGGTGAATGCGTCCAACACCGATGGCGTGCTGGTGTGCCGCAACCCGCTGCCGGGCACGACCGACACCTCGACCCTGCCGCCGGGCGGATCGCTTTGCGGCAATTTCGGAACCGCGGGCGCGGATGGCTTTGCCGATTACGCCGCCAGCCGCGTGGCCCCGGTGGGCGGCCAGTTCCGCACCCAGGAATTCGACCGCGAGCGCAACGGGATCGCGGCATCGGCGCAGTTCGAATCGGTCGATGGCAAGACCGTCATCACCGCCGAATTCATTCGCTCCGCCTCGACCAACAAGTGGGGCGAGTACACCTACGAGACGGCCCCGGATCAGGCCGAATACACCACCTACCCGATCGGCTGTCTGCAAAACTCCGATGGCCCCAACCGCATCAATCCCGGCGGGGGCTTGGGCGATCCGACCTCGCGCGCGCAGTGCCCGGTGGGCGGGTTTACCGACTTCATCTATGACGACACCGGGCTGTTCCAGTCGGGCTATATCGTCAACACCAGCAATGGCTGGCGCGGTGATCCGGGTGCCTCGCCCTTCGTGCCGATTGGCGGGCTTCAGCAATCGCTCGCGCGCCGTCAGGTCAATGACGAGATCGTCAACCAGGACTTCTCGCTCAACCTCAAGACCGAGCTGACCGATCGCCTGTCGCTGCGGCTCGACGCGCAATATGCCAAGTCGCGCAAGCAGAACCTCGACTTCAGCGTGTTCGGATCCCTGTTCGCCGATCAGGAGCTCGACATCTCGGGCGATCTGCCGGTGATCGTGCCGCGCAAGCCGCAGTTCCTCGGCTACAACTGGTCTACCCCGGGCACCGCATTGGCTGGTGCGACGGACGAGCAGTATTTCAACGATCCGCGCTTCCAGTTCTGGCGCGCGGCGATGGATCACATCGAGGATTCGAGCGGCAAGCAATATGCCTTCCAGGCCGACATGGCCTATGAGTTCGATGATGATGCCTTCCTGCGCAAGGCCAAGTGGGGCGCGCGCTATCAGGATCGCGACCAGACGGTGCGTTACACCACCTACAACTGGGGGATGCTGAGCGAGGTGTGGTCCGGTTCGCGCCCGACCAATTTCGCCGATACGCCCGCAGGGCTGTCCGAGCGTTATGAATTCCCCAATTTCTTCCGCGGGCAGGTTCCCGGGCCTCCGGGCGCGTTCTATTACACCGGCGATCTGATCGGCGACTATGAAGGCGCGATTGCCGACTTCCAGTCGGTGCAGGCCATTTCGCGCACGCTCGGCAGCTCGCCCTCGTGGGTGCCGCTGGCCGGACGGCAGGGGGCGATCCCCGGAACGCCATATCTGCGCGAGGATATCCAGCCGCTGACCCAGCAGGATGCGGCGGCCTATCTCCAGCTCGAATTCGGTGCCGATGACCTGTTCGGTTCCTCGCTCCGCCTGTCGGGCAATATCGGCGTGCGCTATGTCGACACGCGGGTGCGCTCCGAAGGCTTCCTCGGCGTGCCGAGCCGGCAGGCGCTGGGCATTCAGGATCCGTTCTTCAACGTGCTTGATCCGGTTACCGGAGCGATCATCACGCCGGGTCGCTGCGAGGCGGGCGTGCCCGATGGTGCGCCTCCCGGCACGCCGCCCACCACGCCGGGCGGGGTCTGCAACCTTGGTCCGCAAGGCTATGCCGATCTCCAGCGGTTCGCGGGCAACGGCACCGCCGATGGGGGCTTGCGCAGCGTGGCGGACACGAATTACGATTTCTGGCTGCCGAGCCTCAACCTGAAGCTTGGCGTCACCAGCGACGTGATCGTCCGGTTTGCCGCATCCAAGGTGCTGACCCGGCCCGACAACGCGCTCATTCGCAACTTCCTGACGATCGGTCTGGAGGGCAGCGAATTGACCGCGACTGCCGGCAACCCGGATCTGCGCCCGGCCACGGCCTGGCAGTTCGATGCGACGGTCGAATGGTATTTCGATACGGTCGGATCGCTCACCTTCAACGCCTTCTACAAGGACGTGAAGGACTTCTTCTTCCAGGACATCTTCACCCGGGAAATCACCAGCAATGGTGTGACCAAGACCGTTCTGGTGCGCGGCCCCGACAATTTCGAGGAAAACGGCAAGATCAAGGGTTTCGAGGTCGCCTATCAGCAGACCTATGATTTCCTGCCCAAGCCATTGGACGGTCTGGGGATCGCGGCCAACTATACCTTCATCGAGAGCAAGGGGCTTCCCAACAGCTTCCTCAACACGGGCGAGCCGGTGGACGAATCCACTGTCCCGCCGGGTAACCTGCCGCTCGAACAGCTCTCCAAGCACAACGTCAACGCGACGGTGTTCTACGAGAAGGGGCCGATCAGCCTGCGGGCCGCCTATAACTGGCGTTCGCGGTTCCTGCTGACGCCGGCGGACGTGATCTTCCCGTTCTATTCGATCTTCAATGAATCGACTGGGCAGCTGGATGCGTCGATGTTCTTCAACATCACCGACAATATCCGGGTGGGTGTGCAGGGGGTGAACCTGCTCAACGAAGTGACCCGCACCACGCAGGCCTATACCGGCGACCCCGATGTTCTTGCCCCGCGTTCGTTCTTCATGAACGACCGGCGCTTCTCGTTCATCCTGCGGGGGAACTTCTAACTTACGACCCCTTGCGAGGGCTTCCCCAGGGAAAGGGCTCTCCGGCACAAGCCGGGGGGCCCTTTTCTCATGCGCGCTGCGGGCGCGGGCGGGCAAAAAAATGGCCCGGGACAGTGCCCGGGCCGCAGGGGGTGCTGCCGGAGGAAAGAGCGTTAGCCGGCAGCGCTGAGAACGTTGGCGATCGCGCTGCGCAGCGGCTTGGCGCGATACTGGGAATCATAGGGCGTGCCGCGCACCTCCTGCCCGTCGGCGCGCTTGGCGGGATCAAAGCCCTGCAACCAGTTGAACCGGTCGACCATGCCCCAGGCGAGCACATCATCGAGATGGGCGGCGTAATCGAACATCACCTCGAAATAGCGCCGCGCAAAGTCCGCCACCTTTGCGTCGCGGCTGGCGATATTGGCGGGCAGCGCCTTGTCCTTCACGTCGAACTCGGTGACGAGCAGGCGGTAGCCCATGCCGGTGACCTCATCCAGAAACCGCCGCCACGCCGCTTCGGCATAGGGGCCATTGCCGGTCGCCGGATCAATCGCGAAAATCTCGATATGCGACTGGATGCCCAGCGCATCGACGGGGGTGCCGCGCTTCCTGAAGCCTTCGAGCAGGCGCAGCACATCATCGCAGTGGCGCGCGTGCTGCGGCTCCCAGCTCATGTAATCATTATACACTAGCTGCGCATCCGGCAGTTCGGCCCGCGCGGTGTGGAAGGCGAGGTCGAGCACCGCCTCGGGGCTGCCCATCGCGCGGCTCATGCTGGTTTCGATGGGGGCGTTGCGATCATGGTCGATCGCTTCGTTGACCACATCATAGGAGGTGATCACGCCCTTGTAGCGGCGGGTGACGGTCTGGATATGCTCGGTCAGCAGCCGCTCGGCCTCGCGCACGGGATTGGCGCCATAGTCATAGGTGTTGAGCCAGTTCGGGAACCATTGCGGGCGGTGCCACAGCAGGGTGTGTCCGCGCACCGCCAGGGCATTGGCCTGCGCCCAGCGGACAATCTCGTCCATCCGGTCGAAGGTATAGACCGTGGGGCTGGGGCGGACGGCCTGCCACTTCATCTCGTTTTCGGGGACGACAAGCCCGCATTCGGCCCGGATGATGTCGGTATAGGCGCTGTTCTGGATCGAGCCCCCATTGCTGTTGCCGGGGGTCGAAGCGATGGCGCTGCCGAACTTGCGGCGTCCCCGCAGGGCGAGTGTGTTGAGGCCGGGTTGAGGCGCACCGCCTCCGCCCGAAGGCGGGGCAGGCGGGGTGCTGACCGGGGCAGGCGAGGCCGATCCGCCGCCGCAGCCGACCAGCGGCAGTGCGGCCAGCGTGGTTCCGATCGCGCCCAATGCGTCGCGGCGAGAGACGGTCATGGGCGCACCTCCAGCTTCACACTCTGCACCTCAGCGGAATTGGCGCCGGTCATCAGCGTGAAGGTGCCGGGCTCGGTCACCTGCTTCATGTCGGTGTTCCACAGCATGAAAGCGCGCGGGGCGATCGTGATCGCGACATTGCGCGTCTCGCCGGGTTTGAGAGTCACGCGCTGGAAGCCCACCAGCTCCTTGACCGGGCGCGTCACCGAACTGATGTCGTCGCGCAGATAGACCTGCACCACCTCGTCACCGCTGCGCGCGCCGGTGTTGGTAACGGGCACCGTCACCGTCACGCCTTCGCCCGGCTTGATCGTCGCTTGGGACAGCTGCGGCGCGCCCAGCTGGAAGGTGGTGTAGCTCAGCCCCCAGCCGAAGGGGTAGAGCGGCGTCACCTCGTCGAACAGATACCCGCGCCGCGCGCTGGGCTTGTGGTTGTAGAACAGCGGCAGCTGGCCCGCATTGCGCGCGACCGAGACCGGCAGCTTGCCGCCCGGATTGACCTTGCCGAGCAACGCATCGGCAATCGCATGGCCCTGCTGTTCGCCCGCATACCACGTTTCAAGGATGGCATCGGCCTCTGCGGCGATGGTCGGGTAGCTAGGCGGGCGGCCGTTCACGAGAACAACCACCACCGGCTTGCCGAGCGCCTTCATCGCCCGGAACAGATCGTTCTGTTCGCCCACCAGATCAAGGCTGGTGCGGTCGCCAAGGTGATTGGCGGCCCAACCTTCGCGGCTGGTCTTTTCGGTGTCGCCGATGAACAGGACGATGGTGTCCGCGGCTTTGGCGACCTCGACCGCTTCGGCGATGCGGCGGCGGTTTTCGGCCGGGTCGGCGAGCTCGACCGGATCGTCCCACCAGTCGCTATCGCCCTTGACGATTTCGACGCCCAGCGCGTGGACGATGTTCGCGCGGTTCCCCACGGCAGCGCGCAGGCCGGCAAGCGGCGTGACGCTGGCGCGCGGTTCGCCGTAATAGCCGCCCAGCCGCGCCACGTCCGCATTGGGGCCGATCACCGCAATGGTGGGCTTTGTGCCGCCCGCCTTGTCCGGCACCGCCAGCGGCAAGGCGCCATTGTTCTTGAGCAGCACCAGCGACTTTTCCGCCGCCAGCCGGGCGAGCGCCACGCCTTCGGCCCCGTTCGACGTCTGCGCCTTGGCGAGATCGGGCCAGGGGTTGTCGAACAGCCCGGCGTTGAACTTCATGGTCAAGAGCCGCCGCACGGCATTGTCGAGAGCCGCCTGCGGCACCCGGCCTTCACGCACGCTGGCGGCGAGATCCTTGAACCCCGCGCCTTCAGGCAGATCGACATCCACCCCGGCGAGCAGCGCCAGCTCGCCTGCACCGGCATTGTCGGGGGCGATGTGGTGGAGGCGGGCCATGTCCTCGATGGCGTAATAGTCCGATACGACCGCGCCCTGATACCCCCACTCGCCCCGCAGCACGCCTTCCAGCAGCCAGCGGTTGGCGTGGCTGGGGATGCCGTCGATCTCGTTATAGCTCGCCATCACCGCGTCGATTTTCGTGCGGCGCACGACCTGTTCGAAGGGGGGGAAGAACATTTCGCGCAAGGTGCGCTCGCTGATCGGGGCGGGGCCGACATTGGTGCCGCTTTCGGGCTGGCCGTGGCCGGTCATGTGCTTGAGCGTGGCCATCACCTTGCCCGGTGCGAGCTTGCGGGCGGTGCCGCTGCCCATCAGCCCCTCGACCGAGGCGACGCCCATCTCGCCGACAAGGAAGGGGTCTTCGCCGAAGGTTTCCTCGATCCGCCCCCAGCGCGGATCGCGGGCGACATCGACCACGGGGGAGAGCACCATGTGCACCCCGCGTGCGCGCGTTTCATCGGCGATGAGGGCGTTGATGTCGCGCACCAGTGCCGGGTCCCAGGTCGAGGCAAGGCCGATCGCCTGCGGAAAGGCGGTCGCGTCCTTGGCCGCAAGGCCGTGGAGCGATTCCTCGTGGAACAGGATCGGGATGCCGAGGCGGGTATTCTCCATTGCCCAGCGCTGCGCGTCGATCACGTATTGGATGCTGTCCTCAATCGAGCGGCGCGACACGGCGCGCGGAGACGATGGGCCCGAACGGTCCGAGGGGCGGGCGATCTGGCCGATCCCTTGCGGGAACACCGCGCTGGCCTTGGCCGGATCGAACACGTCACCGGCGCTCTGGATCTTGGGCTTGGAGTCCCAGATGGTGAGGATCTGCGCGACCTTTTCCTCCAGCGTCATGCGCGCCAGCAGGTCTTCGACGCGCTGTTCGACGGGGAGCGCTGCGTTCCAGTACGGCGCGTCCTTCATCGCGCGTTCGACCGCCACGGGCTGCGCCTGCGTTGCCGGTGCAACTGCCATCCCGAACGCCGCCAGACACACGCCCGCCGCCAGCGCAGCCCGCTTGATCCCTCTCATAAGTTGTCCCTCTCCTGACACGGCGGCTTGACTGGCCGCTGTAGTGTGGTAGCGCTACCATGATGAGGGGGCGAGGGCTTGTCAACGGCTTTGCGATCAGGTTTGCGCCAAGGCGGGTGGGGCCGGGCCATGATAGCGCTCATCATGCCGCTTGCTGACACTCGGGCGCACGCAGTATGGCGCTCGCCATGAGCACAAAGCCCGAACCCTCCGCCACGCCCAGCCGCAAGCGCGCCGCCCGGCGCTCGAACGCCGCGCCCACGATCACCGATGTCGCGCGCGAGGCGCAATGCTCGCCGATGACGGTGAGCCGCGTCATCAACGGCGAGGAGAACGTGCGCGAGGACACCAAGCAGAAGGTCTTGGGCGCGATCGCCAAGCTCAACTACGTCCCCAACCGCGCGGCGCGTTCGCTCGCGGCGGGATCGCAGCTGCGCATCGCCCTGCTGTTCGACAACCCCTCGGCCTCCTACCTCAGCGAATTCCTGATGGGCGCGCTCGAGGAAGCCAGCCGCCGCGACATCTATCTGGTGGTGCAGGCCTGCGAGAATGTCGCCGAGGCGCAGAAGGTCATCAGGAAACTGCTCGATGGCGGGATCGAGGGCTACATTCTCCCCCCGCCGCTGTGCGACGACCAGAGCGTGCTCGACCTGATCCGCTCCTCGGGCGGGATCGCGGTCGCGGTCGGCCCGGGCCGGGCGACCGGCAGCCACGGGGCCGTGCTGATCGACGAATTCCAGGCCGCCTATGACATGACGAGGCACATCATCAGCCTCGGGCACGAACGCATCGGCTTCATCATCGGCAACCCCGAACAGGTGGCGAGCGGCCAGCGGCTCGAAGGCTATCGCAAGGCGATGACCGATGCGGGCCTTGCCATTGACGAGCGCCTGATTGCCCAGGGGCAGTTCACCTACCGGTCGGGCATGGTCGCGGCCGAGCGCTTGCTGGGTGCCGCCCATCGCCCGACCGCGATCTTCGCCTCGAATGACGACATGGCCGCAGCGACGGTCGCGATGGCGCATCGGCGGCATCTCGATGTGCCGGGCGACATCACCGTGTGCGGCTTCGACGATACCGAGCTGGCGAGTTCGATCTGGCCCGAACTGACCACGATCCGCCAGCCGATCCGCGAAATGACCGCCGAGGCCGTCGCCATGATCGCGCGCGTCCACAAGCAGAAGCCACGCGCCAGCAAGGTGAAGCCTGAGCAGCTGACGCTCGCCTACCAGCTGATCCGCCGCAATTCCGATGCGGGGCCAAGCCTCGCTGCCTCTTTCAGTCCACCCCCCGGGAGCCCATGACAGACACGACGCCACCCCGCCGCCTGCGTTCACGCGACTGGTTCGACAACCGCGAACGCATGGACATGACCGCGCTCTATCTCGAACGCTTCATGAATTACGGGGTGACGCCCGAGGAACTGCAAAGCGGCAAGCCGATCATCGGCATCGCCCAGTCCGGCAGCGACCTTTCCCCCTGCAACCGCATCCATGTGGATCTGGCGAAACGCACGCGCGACGGGATCCGCGATGCGGGCGGCATACCAATCGAATTTCCCGTCCACCCGATTTTCGAGAACTGCCGCAGGCCGACCGCCGCGCTGGATCGCAACCTGCTCTATCTGGGGCTGGTGGAGCTGCTGAACGGATATCCGCTCGATGGCGTGGTGCTGACCACGGGCTGCGACAAGACCACGCCTTCGCAGATCATGGCTGCCTCTACGGTCGATATTCCCGCTATCGTCCTGTCAGGTGGCCCGATGCTCGACGGCTGGCATGAAGGCGAGCTGGTCGGCTCGGGCACCGTCATCTGGCGCAGCCGCCGCAAACTGGCGGCAGGCGAGATCGACGAGGAGGAATTCCTCAACCGCGCCACCTCCAGCGCGCCCTCTGCCGGGCATTGCAATTCGATGGGCACGGCGAGCACCATGAACGCCGTCGCCGAGGCGCTGGGCCTCTCGCTGACGGGATGCGCCGCGATCCCCGCGCCCTATCGCGAGCGCGGGCAGATGGCCTATCGCACCGGACGGCGGATCGTCGAGATGGTGCTGGAAGACCTCAAGCCCTCCGACATTCTCACCCGCGAGGCGTTCGAGAACGCGATTGCCACCGTCAGCGTGATCGGCGGTTCCTCCAACGCCCAGCCGCATATCATGGCGATGGCCGCGCACGCGGGGGTGCCGCTCGAGACCGAGGTGTGGCAAGCGCATGGCTATGACCTGCCGCTGCTGGTCAATATGCAGCCCGCCGGGCAATATCTGGGCGAGCGCTTCCACCGCGCAGGGGGCGTGCCTGCCGCTATGTGGGAATTGCTGAACGCGGGCCGCCTCAATGGCGACGTGCTGACCTGCACCGGCAAGACCATGGCCGAGAACCTTGGCGGTGCCGAAAGCCCCGACCGCGAGATGATCCGCCCCTTTGCCGATCCGCTGATCGACAAGGCCGGGTTCATGGTGCTGTCGGGCAACCTGTTCGATTTCGCGATCCTCAAGACATCCGTGATCGGCCCCGCCTTCCGCGCGCGTTACCTGTCACGCCCCGGTGCCGAGGGCGTGTTCGAGGCCCGCGCGATCGTGTTTGACGGGTCGGACGATTACCATCACCGCATCAACGATCCGGCCTTGAACATCGACGAGGACTGCATCCTCGTGATCCGCGGATCGGGGGTGATCGGCTGGCCGGGGAGCGCCGAGGTGGTCAATATGCAGCCGCCCGACGCGATGATCCGCGCCGGCAAGCCGTGGCTGCCCACACTGGGCGACGGGCGGCAATCGGGGACGAGCGACAGCCCCTCGATCCTCAACGTCAGCCCCGAAAGCGCGGTCGGCGGCGGCCTCGGCTGGCTGCGCACGGGGGACATCATCCGCGTCGATCTCAATGCGCGCACCTGCGATGCGCTGGTGGACGAGGCGGAGATTGCACGGCGGAAGGCCGAGGAAACGATTCCGCCGGTGCCCGAAAGCCAGACCCCGTGGGAGGAGCTCTACCGCGAGAAGACCGGGCAGCTGGCAGAAGGGGGCGTGATGGACTTCGCGCTCAAGTATCGCGGGACGGCGCGGAAATTGCCGCGGCATAACCACTGATGCGGTGGTTCGCTCTACCTGTGCTGCTGGCGGTCACCCCGCTGGCGGCAGAGGAACCCGCGCCCGGCGCCAACCCCATCATCCGCGACCGTTTCACCGCCGACCCCGCACCGCTGGCGCTGGGTGACAGGCTGTGGCTCTACACCGGCCACGACGAGGCGGGCGAGGGCGAGATGTTCAACATGAAGGAGTGGCTCGCCTATTCGACCACCGACATGAAGACCTGGCGCTTCCACGGCCCGATCATGCAGGTCGCCGACTTCAAGTGGACCCAGAAGGACGCCTGGGCCGCGCAGGTGATCGAGAAGTACGGCAAGTACTGGCTCTACGCCGCGGTCGAGCATGACGCGACCAAGCCCGGCAAGGCCATCGCGGTCGCCGTTTCCGACCGGCCCGAAGGCCCGTTCACCGATGCCAAGGGCTCCGCGCTCGTCAGCAACGACATGACCCCCAAGGGCACGCATAGCTGGGAGGATATCGACCCCACCGTCTTCACCGACGACGACGGCACCACCTGGATCGCGTGGGGCAACCGCCAGTGCTACATCGCAAAACTGGGCAAGGACATGGTCAGCATCGACGGCCCGATCCGCGAGATCACTCCGCCGCATTTCGAGGAAGGGCCGTGGCTCCACAAGCGGGGCGGGCTCTACTATCTGACCTATGCATCATTGGATCGCAGCGACCACACCGACGAGCGCGTGTCCTATGCCACCGCGACCGCGCTGGACGGGCCTTGGATCTACCGGGGCGAGCTGACCGGATCGGGCGAGGGCAGCTTCACCATCCACCCCGGCATCGCCCAGTTCAAGGGCCAGTGGTATCTGTTCCTCCACAACGCCGCTCTCACCATCGGCACGCAGAAAGGCGCGCTCGGGCGGCGGGCGGTGACGGTCGAGCACCTCGCCTATGATGCGGACGGGTTGATGCGCCGCGTCACGCAGACGGCCGCCGGTGTGACTGCCCCGCCGCCCGCGCCCTAACTGACACCGATCCGCAGCGTCAGGCGCACCGTCTCCCCTGGCGCGGCCAGCGGCATTGTGCCGGTGTTGGCTGCGTCAGGCGCGTGGTTGACAGGTTCGAGGCACAGGATCGCGGCATCGCCGGGCGCATAGAGGTGGAGCGCGCTCGCCCCCTCGGCGGAGAGCGTGATCGTGCCGCACGCATCCGCCACCTGAGCTGCGCCGTTCCAGCCGGTGTAGCAGTGGTCGATCAGGGTATTCGGCAGGCCCGCTCCTTGGGCGAAATCGGCGAAGTGGGCCGGGGGCAGGCTTTCACCGCTGGGGATCATGTCGCCATCCACCGCCACAATCGCTGCGGCGCCGAACGTCACCCGGCTGCCTGCGCGGCGGCGCAGATAGGGGTGCAGGCCCAGCCCGGCGGGCATCAACCGGTCGGAGCCGTTGGTCAGCGCAAGCGTTATCCGGCAGCCGTCATCGTCCAGCACCACCGCTTGCCGCGCCTCATAGGCCCAGGGCCATGTTCCGGGCGTTTGGCCATCATGGCGATGCACCATCATGCAGCTGCTCTGATCCTGCGCCTCGATTGCCCATTGCGCCTGCCAGCCGTGGCCGTGGATCGCGTGCCGCTCGGGCGGGAAATTGGGCGTGAGTGCGACCACCGCGCCCTCCCACCCGAAGCGCGCGCCCGCGATGCGGTTGCACCACGGCACCATCGGGAAACACGCCGCATCAAGCGGGCCGCCACCATCGCCTGCCATCGGGCGCAGCACCGGCACGCCGCCGTGATCGAGCGTGGCGATCAGCCCGCCCGCCTCGGGCAGCAGGCGCGCACGCCAACTGCCATGGTGCAATTCGATACCGGCCATGGTGACAAAGAACCTCGCGAAAATCAGACGGTCAGCGCCAGCGCCACATGATCGCGGATTAGCGCGTGCAGGCCCGCGTCACTGTCGAACACGCCGTACCAACCCTGCGGCTCGTGCGGCGGGTCGCCCATATAGGCGCGGTCACCGTCCTTGAAGCGATAATCGGCATGGGCCGCGCGCGCCTCGCCGTTCCATGCCCAGAAATTGCTCCCCGCAACCACGCCGCCTTGACGCCAGCTGGCTTCGACAGCGGAATAGATGGTGCGGTAATAGGCCGCGCGGAAGGTTGCAGGGCTGGCCGGATCATGCGCCTCGCCGTCGCGCGGGAAGCCGAACTCCTCGATCACAAGCGGCTTGCCGAGGCGCTCCGCAACCGCGATGTGGTCGGCGATGTAGGCCTCGACCTTGCGGCGGCCTTCGGGCCAGGTGCCCGCGAGATCATCGCCCTTCACCCAGCCCCAGTTGAGCGGCCAGATATGCGCCGTGACATAGTCGACCGCCGCATGGGCCTCGGCGACCAGCGCAGCATCGCCATTGGTGGCTTGCGTGCCTTCCTGCCCAAGACTGACGAGCTGATGCGGCGCGCTTGCGCGGATCAGCGCGGTGGTATCGGCGATCCACGCCAGATAGGCCGCACGGTTCGCGGCGATGGCGGCATTGCTGCCGCCGGGGCGCGGTTCATTGGCGAGCTGCCAGGCCATGATCGCCGGGTCCTGCGCATAGAGCCTGCCGGTCACGCTGTTGCGCCGCACCAGCAGGCTGCGGACATGATCGCGGTAGAGCGCCATGGCCTCAGGATTGGCATAGGTGCGGGCGGTCGCATCGGCAAAGGCGGGCCAGGGGTGGGCCGGATCGCCCATGTCGATGAAGCGGCCGGTCGCCCGCCACAGCAGGGTTTGCAGGCCGCCCGACCACTCCCAGAAGTTCGAGAGCACCACCACCGCCGTCATTCCGCGCGCGGCGATTTCAGCGAGCGCGAAGTCGAGCCCCTCCAGCAGCGCGGCATTAGCGCCGCCGTCGGCGCGGGTGAAGCCGGGCTTGATCGCATTCCTGAGCGGGCCTTCCTCGGCTGCCGCCATGATGCGCAGGTTGTTGATCCCGAGCGCCTGCAACCGATCGAGCTCGCGGATCAATCGCGCCCGGTCGCCAAATGCCGCGTCCGCGCCGAGCCATGCCGCATACCACAGGTTCGCGCCGGTGATGCGGTAGGGCTTGCCGAAGCGCAGCAACTGCGTGCCCTTGCGCGTGACGAAATCGGGGGAGGGCGCTTGCGCAGCGGCGGCATCCCCCAGCGTCAGTGTCCCGGCCGCGCCCGCCGCCCAAGCGACGGCCTCGCGCCGTGTCAGGATCACGGGTCGATCCCCAGTTCGAAGCCCGGCACCGGCATCCCCTCGCCATCGACGAGGTTCACCACCGGCGCATCGGCCCAGGCATAGCGCACGCGGGTGGGCGCCATGCCCTCCGGCACGGGGAGGATCAGGCGGTTGCCTTGCACATCGGCGAGCACGAAGCGGCAGGTGCCGGGGCCAGCCTCGCACAGCTCGACCCCGAGCGGGTAAGGCCCGCCCTCGACCTTTAGCGCGCCCGCGATTCCCGAGAGGTCAACCCGCACCTGTGCGCCCTCGCGCACGGCACGTTCGGGCGCGGGCATCGCGCGGCCATGGAAGGCAGCGGCAAGGCGCTTGCCGAGGTCGTTCTTGTTGGCGGGGTGGATGTCGGTCGGCTCGCCGATGTCGATTGCGGTGACCAGCGCGGCGTTGGCATCGGCGGCGACACCGCGGCGCTGATCGTCGCGCAGCTGCGCCCAGCCGGATTCGCCCGGCACCGAACGGCGCTCGCCAAAGTCGGCAAGCTGCACCACCAGCATCCGCGTCTGCGGCCCGAACTGGCGGCGCCATCCGGCAAACAGCTGCGCGAGCTTGGCATCGTAGCGTCCCTGCCCGATATCCGCCTCGCCCTGATACCACGCCACACCGGCAAGCGTCATGCGGCCCAGCGGCGCAATCATGGCATTGTGCATCACGCCCAGCCCGGCATTGGCATCCCACGGCGCGCGGGGGGGAATGTCGCTCACCTGGGTGGTGGCATACTGCCAATCGGCCCCAAGCGGGATGCGCGCGCCATTGGCCGCGGTGAAGGCGAGGCGATCCGGCCCGGCGAAGAAGCCGCCGGTGTCCCACATATTGTTCGCGGCAATCAGGATCTCGTTGCGCCCTGGCTTCAGGTGTTGAGGCGGCACCCGGTAGGTGCGCTCCACGCCCCAGCCGAAGGTGTAGCCCACCGGATGCCCGTTGACGAAGGTGAGATCCATGTCGTCAATCGCCCCGATCGCAAGCTGGCCTTCGCCCCTTGCCTGTTCGGGTGTGAGCGTGATGGTCTGCCGCAGCCACACATTGGCGCGGGGGCGGGTGTCGAGCCCGGTGCCTTTCCATTCGTTCCAGAACGAGAATTGCGGGATCGGCTTCCAGTCGAGCGCCTGCGGGGTCTTCCACGGTTCGCGCCCGCCATCCTGCGCGCGCCACCAGTCGAACCACTGCGGCACGAAGGCCTGGGTGGCGGCATAGGGATCGCGGTTGTAGAGCGCGAGGAGATCGGTCTCGGCCTTGCCGTGCATCGCGGCCGCCGCCTCCGGATCATACCACGCGCGCGCGGCGCTGCCGCCCCAGTTGGCGTGGATCAGGCCGATGGGCGTCGAAGGGTCTTTCCTACGCAGCGCTTTTGCCATGTAGAAGCAGGCGGCGGAAAAGGGGGCGACACTCTCGGGCGTGGCGGCCTGCCATGCCACCGGCGCTGCAAAGGTGGTCTGCGGCACCGGTGCGGTGGTCTTGGGCACCATCAGCAGCCGGATGCCGTCATCGCTCGCCTGACGCAGCTGGTTCCAGACATCGAGCGCGCGTTCGACCGGCAATTCCATGTTGGACTGCCCGCCGCACAGAAAGACATTTCCGATCAGGATGTTGCGATAGGTTGTTGAACCGCTGGCAGCGCTGACGGTGAGATTGGCCGGCGCGCGGCTGTTGGACTGGGCGGGCAGGGTGACGAAGAATGCCCCTTCAGCGTCGGTTTGCACGGATGTTGACAGGGTATTGAGCGTCACTGTCACCCGTGTCGCCGGATTTGCGCGCCCGGAGAGCATCAGCGGCGCGCCGCCCTGAAGCACCATATTATCGCCAAATCCGGCGTCCAGAACCGGGTTGGAGAAGGCCGGGCTGGCGGCATGAATGGCAAGAACGCCGGCCAAGGCTCTGAAAAGCGGGCGCATCAGGCGAGCCTCGCGCGGGTCTGCGCAAACCCTGCGACGGGCGCTTCGAAGGCAAACAGGCTGCCGGCCAGCGGCCGTTCGACCATGTCCTGTTGGGTCATGTTCTTGGTCGCCGTGGTGACATAGGCGGTGGTGAGGCGTGTCCCTCCGAACGCCAGCTTGGTGACATCGCGCGCCGGAATCGGGATGGTCGCCACCAGCGCGCCCTCGGGCGAGAAGCGGGCGACGCAGCCGCCGAAATAGAGTGCCGTCCAGACATGGCCCTCGGCATCGACCACCGGGCCATCGGGGTAGGCCTCGGGGAAGTGCGCGGCGGTGTCGACAAACACGCGCGCCTCGCCAACGCCCGCCTCGGTCAGATCGGCGACGAAGATCTTTTGTGCTGTCGTATCAGTGAAATAGATGCGCGTGCCCGCGGCGTCGACCGCCGGGCCATTGGTGATCGCGATCCCGCTCGGCCCGGCGGGGCGCACGCGCCCGCGGTCGAAGACGTAGAACCGGCCCGATGGGGCGGCCTCGGAATCGTCCATCGAGCCGAACCAGACGCGCCCTTGGGGATCGGTGCAGGCATCGTTCAAGCGGTTGCCGGCAGGCTCGCCCGGAACCTCGCAGAGCTTTGTAAACACGCTGGTTTCGGGCGCGAAGGTGTAGAGCCCGTCCTTGCAGCCGCACAGCAGCAAGCCGCCTTCGGCCGGGATCGCCCAGCCGATCGGCGCGGGCGCATCGACATAGGCGTTGCTCGTGTTGGAGGGGTCAAAGTGCCACAGCCGCTGGCGCTTGATGTCGACAAACCATACAATCCCGCGCGCGGCATCCCACAAGACGCCCTCGCCCAGCAGGCAATCGGCTGCGAGCACCGGGGTGACGGCAGGGCTCATCGCCATCCGGCATCCACCCAGTAATTGTGGCCGGTGCAGAAACGCGCATCGTCCGAGGCCAGGAACAGCGCCATCGCGGCGATGTCAGCCGGTTGAATCCGGCCATCAAGGCATTGCGATTCCACGATTTCGGCTTCGCCCTCGGGGGTGTACCAGCGCATCTGGCGCGGGGTCTGGACATTGCCGGGGAGGATCGCGTTGACGCGGATATTGTCGCGCCCCAGTTCACGCGCGAGGCTGCGGGTCAGCCCCTCGATCGCGGCCTTGGCGGTCTGGTAGATCACCAGATCCTTGAGGCCCAGGTGCCAGCTGATCGAGCCCATGTTGACAATCGCCCCGCCGCCGCCCGCGCGCATCGTCGGGATGACAGCCTGCGCGGCGAAGAACTGGTGCTTGAGATTGACCGCCATCCGCTCGTCCCAATAGGCCGGGGTGACGGTATCGAGCGCATGGCGATCATCGCTCGCGGCATTGTTGATCAGCACATCGCAGCCGCCGAGATCGTCCAGCAAGCTCTTGATAACGTCAACATATCCATCGGCATCGGTAATGTCGCAGGAGCGATAGCGGGGCGGGCAGTCCGCATCCGAGAGGCGTTCGACCAGCGCAAGGCTGGGCGCGTCCTGAATGTCGACAAAGCCGACCGCGGCGCCTTGCCGGGTGAAGGCCTCGACCATCGCCTCGCCGATCCCTGAGGCCCCGCCACTGACGATCACCCGCTTGCCCGTCAGGCTCGGATAGATCGCGCTGTGCACCCCTGCGCTGCTCGATTGCGCGTCCAATTGCTGTCCCCATCCCTTCTTGGCGCCCGGTCTGATCCCGCTCCGGTGCGCCCGTGTCAGATATCGCTCTGCGTGTCAGATTGCGTCAATCAGTCCGCGCTGCGCCAGATTGCGGGCGAAGGCGGCAAAGCCCATCGTCCAGGCGGGCGCATCGCGCGAGGTGGTCACGGTGTTGGTCAGCGTCCCCAGCCGACCTGAACGGATCGTCACCACATCGCCGACCTTGTGCGTGAAACCGGCGCCCGGCGTGTCGCGATCCTGTGTCGGCGCGAACAGCGTGCCGCAGAACAGCACGAAGCCATCGGGGTAGTGATGTTCCGAGAGGCACTGCGCCACCAGATCGAGCGGATCGCGGCTGATCTGGCGCATATCGTTGCGCCCTTCGAGCCGGTAGCCTTCCGGCCCTTCGATGGTGAGTTCGATCTCGGCCCCGCGCACATCGTCGAGCGTGAAGCCTTCGTCGAACAGGCGGATGAACGGGCCGATGGCGCAGCTTGCCGTGTTGTCCTTGGCCTTGGACAGCAGCAGCGCCGAGCGGCCTTCGAAATCGCGCAGGTTCACATCATTGCCAAGGCACGCGCCCACGACCTCGCCATGCGCATCGCACACCAGCACGACTTCGGGTTCGGGATTGTTCCAGTGCGAATCCGACCGCACCCCGACAGGCGCACCGGTGCCGACCGCGGAGAGCACCGGCGCCTTGGAGAAGATTTCGGCATCCGGCCCGATCGCGACTTCAAGGTATTGCGACCACATCCCTTCCTCGATCAGCGCCGCCTTCAATTGCGCCGCCGCTGCGCTGCCGGGGACGACCGAGCGGATGCCGCTGCCGACCTTGTCTTCGAGCTGCGCGCGGATCGCGGCTGCTGCGCTGGCATCGCCGCGGGCGCGTTCCTCGATCACGCGTTCGATGGCGGAAAGGGCGAAGGTCACGCCGCTCGCCTTGATGCATTGCAGGTCGATGGGGGCGAGCAGGCGCCAGCCTTCGGGCAGGCCATCCTCGGCCGGACCGATCAGCGCGCCACCTGCAAAGGACCGCCGCGCCACGGCGCCGGAGACCGTGCTGGCAACGCAGGTGAGGTCGTGAAGCTGGCCGCCGACAATGCCGATCACGCACGGCCCATCGGGCGAAAGCGCCCGGCCGATGAAGTGCCCATCGCGGAAATCCGCGGGCAGGCTTTCGATAATGCTTTCGGCCATTTCTGGCTCTTGCCCTCCTCGCTGATAGCGCTACCATAAGCACACAATCGCGGGCCGACAAGCCCCCAAAGCGAGCGATTATCGGGAGAGGTGAATGATGTCAGGACAGATGGCAGGATGGGTCGGGGCGCTCGCGCTGCTGGGGGCAACCGCGGTTGAAGCCGAGGACAATGTCGCCGCCTTCGACTGGCTCGCCTACGAGGGCGAGGAGGCCGCAACGCCGGTGCCGCCGGGCCATTATCGCAACCCGGTGCTGCCCGGCTTTCACCCCGATCCCTCGATCGTCAGGGTGGGGCGCGATTTCTACACCGTCACATCGACCTTCAGCTGGTTTCCGGGCCTGCCGATCCTGCACTCGACCGACCTTGTGAACTGGCGGCTGATCGGCAACGCCATCGACCGCCCCGGCCAGCTCGATTTCAGCGGGATCGGCACCAATCGCGGGCTGTTTGCGCCCGCGATCACGCATCACGAGGGGCGGTTCTGGATCGTCAACACCTGCATCGAATGTGGCGGCAATTTCGTCATCACCACCGATGATCCGGCGGGGCCGTGGAGCGATCCGGTGTGGCTCGATTTCGGCGGGATCGATCCTTCGCTGTTCTTCGATGCCGATGGCCGTGCGTGGATCGTCTATAACGACGCGCCTCCGGGCGAGCCGGAATACGAGGGCCACCGCGCGCTGTGGCTCCAGCAGTTCGATCCTGTGGCGATGCGGGTGCGGCCCGAGCGCACCCTGCTGGTCGACAAGGGCGTTGACCCTGCCACCAAACCGATCTGGGCCGAAGGGCCGCATATCTACAGGATCGGCGACTGGTACTATCTGTTGACCGCCGAAGGCGGCACGGCTGACCAGCATTCGCAGACCATCTACCGCTCGCGCGCGGTGACTGGCCCCTATCTGCCGGGGCCGTTCAACCCGATCCTCACCCAGCGCGATCTGCCGCCCGGTCGGCCCGACCGGATCGAGGCGACGGGTCATGCCGATATCGTGCAGCTGAAGGATGGCAGCTGGTGGGGCGTGTTCCTCGCCACGCGGCCCTTTGCCGGGCAATCGACGCTGCTGGGGCGTGAGACGTTCCTGTTGCCGGTGACATGGGTCGACGGCTGGCCGCGCTTCCTTGACCGCCAGCAGCCGGTGCCGCTGGTGGCAACGGCTCCGGCGCTGCCCGCCTCGACCGGGGCGCAATGGGACAGCTGGCGCGAGGAATTTGCCGCGCCGCCTTCCAACGAATGGCTCGCCTTGCGCACGCCGGGAGGCGCGCCGCAATGGCAGGTTGAGGGCGGGGCGCTGCACCTCGCTGCCGGATCGGCGGCCGCCGGAAGCCTTGGCCGCCCTGCCTTCACCGGGCGGCGGCTGCGGCACCACAAGGCCGAATTCACCACCCGCCTTGCCTTTACCCCCGAACGGCGCGGGGATTTTGCCGGACTGCTCGCCTTCATGGACGAGACGCACTTCCTCGCCGCAGGCAAGGAGCAGGGGCGGATCGTGGTGCGGCTGCGCACCTCGGCCAGCGATTGGGCAGGGGGCCGCGAGGTCGCCGCTGCGCCGCTTGGCAGCGATGGCCCGGTCGAATTGAAGCTCGCGCTCGACGGCGGCAGTGCGCGGGTGTTCTGGCGTACGGAAGGCGGGGGCGCGTGGCAGGCGGTCGGCGGGACGATCAATGTCGAACCGCTCGCCTCGGTTCACGCCGGGCTGTTCACCGGGCTGGTGGTCGGCCCCTATGCCTTCTCGCCGGGATAGGGGCCGCGCGCCAAATCAGTTGGTCTTGAAGATATAGACCGGCCCGATTTCGACATTCTGCACCGCGCCTGCAAAGTGCAGCGTCACGGTCGCATCGCCTGCGCCAAAGCCGCGGGTGGCGGTGAAGGGCAGGTTCACCATCTGCCAGCGATCGCCGATCTTGAAGGCCTTGTCGCCAAAGCCCTCGTAAGGCGGGGTGGCGCTCTGCATCCGGGCGAAGATCAGACCCTTGCCGTCATCCGTCCCCGCGCTGATCGTGCGCGCGACGACTGCGACCATGAAGGTCTCGCCCTCCTTGACCTCGGGCAGGATCGGGATCGCGGTGGTCAGATCCCAGCGGTTCTCGCCGACCTTGGTGGTGGTGAAGCGGGTCGCCTTCTGGAGCCAGATTTCGGGAACATCGATCCCCTGCCAGCTGCCGCCCGCCCCGCCATGCGCCCAGGCGCGGTTGGTGGGATCATTGACCAGCTGCCCGGCGCTGCGCAAGGAATCGGGCATCTCGATGCTGGCGGGATCCTTGAGGCTGGGGGCGGGCTTGGCGGCGGCGCTGGCGGTCGGGGTCTGGATGCTCGATGCGCCCTTCACCACGATCGCCTGGCCGATCTCCACCACCTGCTTGGCGCCCGCCAGTTGCAGCGTCACGATGGCGTCGGCCTTGCGGATGCGCTTGTCGGCCCGCGCGGTGACCTCGTGCCATTCCCAATCCGGCCCGACCAGCACATTGGTATCGCCAAACCCGCCATAGGGCGCGGCGTTCTCCTGAAAGCGCACGCCAAGGATGCCCTTGCCGTCCGACCGCTCGGTGCTGACCACGCGGGCATAGAAGCCGACCGTCACCTGCTCGCCGGCGCTGATGTCATCGAGCAGCGGGATATTGGTGGCGACCGTATAGGGGAACGCCCCCTTGGCCTTCACATTGAACACCCGCGCCGCGCCGCCGCCGGGGATGTCCGCCGCCTGCCGTCCGCTGGTCTCCAACTCGGGGCCATAGCTCGCCCAGTCGATTCGGGTTGGATCATTGATGAGATCGCCCGGAATCTGCGCATCGAGCGCGGCGAGTTCTGCTGACAGGTTCGCCTTGCCCGAAGATTTCGCCGCAGGCGCCGCTGCGACCGGCTTGGCCGGAGCGGGCGGGGCGGTGGTATCATCCTTCAGTCCGATCGCACCGCGCAGGCCCGGCAGCCACGCGCCCTGCTTGTGATCGAAGAAGGGGAAAGTGTTGGTATAGGCCCACATGCACATCCCGATCCCGGTCGGCTTGAACGCCTCGGCCACGGTGCGGTGATAGGCCACGCGGTCGGCCAGCGGGATGTGGAGATCATAGGCCCCGACCTCGCCCATGAAGGGGGTCTTGCCGGTGCGCGCGATATAGGTCTGGATGCTGGCCACATCCTTGGCCAGCTGCGCGCGGTCTGCCTCGGTCGGGAAGCTGCGGCCCACCGGGGGCATATCGGGCTTGGTCCATTCCGCCCCCTGATGGGTGTAGGCGAAGGGATCGTAATAGTGGAAGGTCGGATGGATGTTCGGGTCTTCGGGCAGCGGGAGCGTTTCGAGCGATGTGATCCCGCTCCAGTTCTCGCCGCCGATGATCACCGCGCGGGTGGGGTGGAGCTTCCTCACCTCGGCCAGCGCCGGGGCAAGGGTCTGCAAGAGGTTCGCGTGGGTGAAGTTCTTGTGCGGCTCGTTCTCCAGCTCGAACCACAGCTTGGCTTCAGGATAGCCCTTGAAGGTTTCCGCAATCTGCTTCCACACGCCCCCGTGCCATGCGGCAACGCCCAGAGGATCATCATGGATCGGGTCGAAGTGGTGGCTGTTGAGGATGACGTTCAAGTCCTCGGCCAGCGCCCAGTCGACGATCTGCTGGACGCGCGCCATCCATTGAGGGTCGATGGTGTAGGGCGGCTTGTCGGAGGACTTGTTGTGCCAGCGCACCGGCAGGCGGATGGTCTTGAAGCCCGCCTCGGCGATCCGCTTCAGATCCTCCTGACGCACCGGCACCCCGCCCCATGCGCCCTCGGTCTGCGGTTCGAGTGTGTTGCCGAGGTTGATGCAGGTGCCCACCGGTAGCGCGGGCGTGGCCGCAGGCGCAGCGGCGGCGGGCGGGGCTGCGGCGATCTGTCCCAGCATCATCCCGGCCAACGGCAGCAGCGCGGCAAAAGCCTTGCGGTTCATGTCTCTCTCCCTGTTTGCGGCTCTGGCGGCCGGATGTTGGTGTGTGACCCGCGCCGGATCAGTGGCACGGTAGAATTTGTTCGGCATCGCTGCCGAGACGGACTTCGGCGATGGCGAAGTCGGCCTTGCCTTGCGTTTCGAGCACGAAGGGACGGTTGAGGCTCGCCATGTCCGCCCCCTTTTCGCGCAGGCACTTGAGCGGCAGGCCATAGCGCACATAGCCCTCGGTGGCGGAGAGGGTGATCGCGGTGTAGCCTTCGCTCCCCGGCCCGCGCGCACCGATCCGGGCGGAATCGGGTGCGTCCCAGACCCGCATGGTGACCAGCACCATGACATCGCCATTGGTCTCGCGCGCGACATCGACACTCTCGAACGAGCCGAGCTGCACGCTCGCCGTGCCGCGTTGCACCGCGATCCGGCGCGCGCCCTCCTGCACCTTGAAGTTTTCCGCCGTCACCCGCGCCCGGCCGCCCAGCGCGTCGGCCGGAACCGTGGTAACGCGGGTTTCGACCTCGTCCCCGGTGCCCGCCACCCACAGCGACCAGCGCGCGGCGGGGGTGCCAGCGCTGAACCAGTTGCGGCTGTCCGCGCCGAGCAGGTTTGCGTCGAGTTCGGGAAGGGCGGTGAAGCTGCCCTTGGGCGCCGCGTAATCAAGACCGTAGCCGAAGGGGAACAGCGTCCCTTCCGCAATCTGCGCGGCGCGCGGCCAGGCGGCGGGGAGCTTGCCGCTGAAGTCGAAGCGGGGCTTGCCGGCTGCGTCCCCCACCAGCACATCGGCCACGCCCCCGCCCTCGCTGCCCGGCAGCCAGGCGACCACGAAAGCATCGGCCGCATTGAGCGCCGGGTTCACATACAACGGCCGTCCAGTGATCATCACCGCGACGACCGGAATCCCTTGCGCCTTCAGCTTCTTCATGGTCGCAAACGGCCCGGTCAGTTCGGGATCGAGCAGCAAGGCCGCGCGGTCGCCCTGAAACTCGGCATAGGGGGTCTCGCCGAACACCACCACGGCGGCATCGGGCTTCTGGGTGAAGCTGCCGTCGGGCGACAGCACCGCACTGCCGCCGCCGGCCTCGACTGCCTGCTTCAACCCGCCCCAGATCGAGGTCGCGCCGGGGAACTGGGCGTTGGTGAGGCCCGTCCCCTGCCAGCTCAACGTCCACCCGCCCGATTGGCGCGCAATGTCATCCGCGCCGTCACCTGCGACCAGCAGCCGCTGGCCCGGTGCGAGCGGCAGCACGCCTTCGTTCTTGAGCAGCACCAGCGACTTCCTCACCGCTTCGCGCGCGATGGCGCGATGTTCGGGGGCGCCGAGCAGTTCATAGCGGCCGGAGTAGGGGCGCTCGGACGGCTTGCCCGCGGTGAACAGCCCAAGCCGAGCCTTCACCCGCAGGATACGCGCCACGCCCTCGTCGATCCGGCTCATCGGGATTGCCCCCGATTTCGCGCGGGCGAGCAAGTCGTTGTATATCGGCTTCCACGTATCGGGGGCCATGTACATATCGACGCCAGCCATCAGCGCCTGCGGGCACGCCTCGTTGGTGCAGCCCGCCACCTGCCCGTGCGCGTTCCAGTCCGACACGACAAATCCGCCGAAATCCATTCGCTCCTTGAGCACGCCGGTCACCAGCGAGTGGTTGCCGGTCATCTTGACGCCCTGCCAGCTCGAAAAGCTGACCATCACGGTCGCCACACCCTCGGCAATCGCCGGGCCATAAGGCTTCCCGTGAATATCGCGCAGCGCCGCCTCGCTGATCGAGCTGTCGCCCTGATCCACGCCCCTGTCGGTGCCGCCATCGGCGAGGAAATGCTTGGTCGAGGCGATCACCCACGGCCCGGCGAGGAGGTTGTCGCCCGTGGGCGGCCCCTGAAGCCCGCGCACCATCGCGCCGACATAGGATGCGACCAGATCAGGGTCGGACGAATATCCCTCATACGCCCGGCCCCAGCGGAAATCCTGCGGCACGGCCACTGTCGGCGCGAAAGTCCACTCCTGCCCGGTGACGCGGATCTCCTTGGCGGTCGCCGCGCCGATCCGCTCGATGAGCGCCGCATCGCGCATCGCGCCAAGCCCGATATTGTGCGGGAAGATGGTCGCCCCGATGATGTTGGAATGGCCGTGCACCGCGTCCGTGCCCCAGATCATCGGGATGCCGACCCCGCCGTCCGAACGATCAACCGAGGCGAGGTAGAATTCGTCTGCCGCCTTCAGCCAATCGGGCGCGGGCGAGAGGTCATTGCCATTGGGCCCGCTATTGCCGCCGACCAGCAGCGAGCCCAGCTTGTATGTGCGGAAGTCCTCCGGCGTGACGCAGCACAGGTCGGCCTGCACCAATTGCCCCACCTTCTCCTCGATCGTCATGCGCCCGATCAGATCGGCGATCATCGCCTCGTGTTCGGGGCGGACGGGGACGGGGTATTGGTAGGCGGGCCAGAGCGCCGGGTTGGCTGTGCCGGCCGGGAGGGGAGCCGCTTGCGATGCAGCCGCCGTTGATGTCTCGTCTGCCTGCGCCAGCGAGGCGATGCTCGCGGCGGCAAGCAATCCTGCGATGCGGCAAGCGCGCGCGGCGCCCGATTGGCCTGTCATGTCCCTCTCCCGTGGCGGTGATCTCCGCCATTCCCAGCGCCTTTGCTAACGCTAACATGGATGTTGGAAAATCTCCGATCCAAAGTCAATCATGCGACGCGCCTACATCCGGTGGCCATCGGGAATCACCGGGATAAGAGAATTGAAATGAATAGGGAAAATTTCAGAAAATAGCTATGCAGTCAGCTGTCCAGCAGCAATGATAGCGATACCATAATGGCGCCGAGACGATTCGCATCGCAACCGGGCGGTCAGCCGCGTGCGACGGTGTCGAGCGGTTCGCCCGTGATCGGGTAGCCCGCATCGGCGAGGATCGTCAGCCAGCTTGTCCCGTTACGCTCTTCGACCTGCGGCATGATGGTGCGCACCGGGATCGCCTCGGCCTGCGCCTTCGCTTCGGCGTGGCTGGCGAACAGGGCAAGGCGTTCGAGATTGCGGCGGGTCGGGAAGATCAGCTTGATGTCGCCCCGCTCCGCCGCATCGAGTGCGCCTTGCGCCGTGGTCCAGAACAGGTGGGTGTTTTCCGACTGGTCGATCGACACCTCGACCGCACCGGTGCCAAGGTCGGCGAGGTAGAAGCGGGTGTCATAGACGCGCGGGATGCGCTCGTTCTTGGGATACCAGCGCGCAAAGGGCGTGATCTGCGCAAGATCGAGCTGCCAGCCGAAGGCCTCCAGCACCGGGGCAAGCGCGCCGTTTTCTGCCAGCATCGCGCGCGCCGCCTCGGCGCTTTGCGCGGTGATGTCGCCCACAAGGCCGAGCGCCAGGCCGGTTTCCTCCAGCGTCTCACGCACGGCGGCGATCTGGTGCGCGGCCTCATCCGGGGCGAGACCAGTCGCCGCGGCGACCTGCTCGCCGAGCGCGAAGTCCTCAGGATCGACCCGCCCGCCGGGAAACACTGCCATGCCGCCCGCAAAGCGCAACTCGCGCGAGCGCACGGTCATCAGCACCTCCGGCGGGCCGCCGTCGGTGGCGTTGCGGAAGATAATGATGGTCGCGGCAGGAATGCCGTCGGGCGCTGAATCGCTGGTCATTGCGGCAAAGGATGGCCTCGCGGCAGCCGCTTGCCAAGAGCCAAGGCGCGTGCCTGCCGGGTTTGCTGGTGCGCCGCCACGCGATGGCGTGCAGTGATGTCGGGATGCTTTACAACTGCTTGCAGGCTCCGCTCCAAGGGATAGCGAAAAATGGCGGAATTCCGGGGTTTTTTGAGTTTGGCACGGCACCTGCATAGTATGGAGCGGTCCCAATGGTCTTGAACGCGCGGTGCGACCCCTCCTGGTCTCCGGGTTGCGCCAACCGCGAAAATGAAAAACGCCCCGCACTGGTCCTGCGGGGCGTTTTTTGTTTGCGCCTCAGGCGCCGGCGCAGCGCGTCCGCGCTGCTTGGCTTTCCTACGGGGGCCCGGCCCCTGCGGGGCCACCCCTTCGGGCG
Organism: Erythrobacter sp. BLCC-B19; assembly: GCF_028621955.1. Classification (NCBI taxonomy): domain Bacteria; kingdom Pseudomonadati; phylum Pseudomonadota; class Alphaproteobacteria; order Sphingomonadales; family Erythrobacteraceae; genus Erythrobacter; species Erythrobacter sp. BLCC-B19. The sequence continues at coordinate 320,475 of NZ_CP117516.1, read as the reverse complement.
CGCGGTCGCGCTTGCGGCCCTGCGGGCCGTTCAGCGCTTTATCGAAAGCTGGCGCTGGTATCGGTTGCGCAGCAACCGCAAGGGCGACCGCCCGCCCGCAGCGACGCGCCCGAAGGGCGTGTGAGCGAGGATTTCGCAGCCCGGAGGGGCTGCGGAAAATCAAACAGACTTTACGCCGCTTTCATCCAGCAGCGTTTGCAATTCGCCCGCTTCGAACATCTCCATCATGATGTCGCTGCCGCCGACGAATTCGCCCTTCACGTAAAGCTGCGGGATCGTCGGCCAGTCGGAGAAGCTCTTGATGCCCTGGCGGATTTCCATGTCCTGCAGCACGTCGACGCTCTCGTAAGCCACGCCGCAATGATCGAGGATCGCCACTGCGCGGCTGGAAAAGCCGCATTGCGGGAAGAGCGGGGTGCCCTTCATGAACAGCACCACATCATTGCTGGTGACGAGATCGGAAATGCGCGCGTTGACGTCGGACATGATGGCAGGACCCTTGGATGGGAAGATTGTTCGAGAGGTTACTTGGGAACCACGGTGGTGACTTGCAAGGCGTGCAGCACGCCGCCCATCCGCCCGCCCAGTGCATTATAGACCAGCTTGTGCTGCGCCACGCGGCTGAGACCGGCGAATTGCGGCGCGGTGACGGTTGCCGCCCAGTGGTCATCATCGCCGGCAAGGTCGGTCAGTTCGACCACCGCGCCGGGCAGGGCGGCCAGGATCGCGTCCTCGATCTCGCGCGCGCTCATCGGCATGGCTTACACCTCGCCGAGCAGCTGGCGGCGGGCCTCGATGCTCATTTCTTCGAGCTTGGCGCGGATGTCGGCTTCGGTCACGTCGATCTGCGCGGCGGTGATGTCGCCCAGCAGCTTGCGCACGACATCCTCGTCGCCCGATTCCTCGAACTCGGCCTGCACCACCGCCTTGCGATAGGCGTCGGTTTCCTCGGGCGTGAGGCCCATCAGGCCAGCGGCCCATTCGCCCAGCAGGCGATTGCGGCGGGCGAGGATGCGGAAAGCGGTTTCGCCTTCCAGCGCGAAATGGGCTTCCTCGGCGCGCTCGCGATCCTTGAAGTCGGTCATCTATTCTGTGTCCCTTCGGATACGATCCAAGGGGAGCGATAGAGGCGGGCGCGCGCGGCTTCAAGCGCGAAGCCGCGCGTAGCCCCGTGTTAGTCCATCGTCACCACCAGCTTGCCCACCGCCTCGCGCGCTTCGAGCCTGGCGATGGCCTCGCCCGCGCGGGCGAGGGGGAAGGTTTCGCTCACCAGCGGGTCGATCTTGCCGGCCTTCATCAGGTCGAACAGCTCGTTCACCTGCGCATGGAAGCCCTTGGGATCGCGCGCGGTGTAGGCGCCCCAGAACACGCCGCAGATGTCACAGGACTTCAGCAGGGTGAGGTTCAATGGCATCTTGGCGATCCCGGCGGGGAAGCCCACCACCAGGAAGCGGCCCTCCCACGCGATGGCGCGCAGCGCAGGCTCGGAATATTGCCCGCCGACGATGTCATAGACGATATTCGCGCCCTCCGGCCCGCAGGCCTTCTTGAAGGCGTCAGCGAGCGCCTTGGAGGCATCCTTGTCCATCGCCTCGCGCGGGTAGATCACGACTTCGTCCGCCCCGGCCTTGCGGGCAACTTCGCCCTTGGCTTCCGACGACACGGCGGCCACCACGCGCGCGCCGAAAGCCTTGCTGAGTTCGATCGCCGAAAGCCCGACGCCGCCCGCCGCGCCGAGGATCAGCACGGTGTCGCCCGCCTTGATGTGGCCGCGATCCTTCAATCCGTGGATGGTGGTGCCGTAGGTCATCAGCAGGCTGGCCGCCTTCTCGAACGGCACGCCATCGGGCACCTTGAACATCCGGCCCGCGGGCACGACGACCTTTTCGGCCAAGCCCCCATTGCCGATCCCGGCGAGCACGCGGTCACCGACCGCATAGCCTTCGACACCCTCGCCGACCGCTTCGATCACACCCGAAATCTCGCCGCCGGGCGAAAAGGGGCGGGCGGGCTTGAACTGGTACATATCGCGGATGATCAGCCCATCGGGATAGTTGATCGCGCAGGCCTTGACCGCGACGAGCACCTCGCCCGCGCCGGGGACGGGGGTTTCGACCTCGTCCAAAGTCAGGGTTTCCGGCCCGCCGGTCTGGTGGGTGCGAATGGCTTTCATTGTGTCCTCTCCCAATTGATATGTGTCAGGCAGCCGCCGTGCCGCGCATCAGCCACGGCTGGGCGGCAGTGCGCTGCGCCTCATAGCCGCCGATCGCCTCGCCCCGCGCCATCGTCAGGCCGACTTCATCGAGGCCGTTCAGCAGGCAGTGCTTGCGGAAGGGGTCGATGTCGAAGGTGAAGCGATCCTGATAGGGGGTGGTGACGGTCTGGGCTTCGAGATCGACGGTGATCTCAAGCCCCTCGCGCGCCACTTCGAGCAGCCGGTCGACCGCGTCCTGCGGCAGCACCACGGGCAGGATCCCGTTCTTGACCGCATTTCCCGAATGGATGTCGGAAAAACTGGGCGCGATGACCACGCGGATCCCGAGATCGAGCATCGCCCAGGCGGCGTGCTCGCGGCTCGATCCGCAGCCGTAATTGTCGCCCGCAATCAGGATCGGCGCGCCCTGGTAGGCGGGATCGTCGAAGACATTGCCGGGTTCCGCCCGCAGCGCTTCGAACGCGCCCGCACCCAGCCCCTCGCGGCTGATGGTCTTGAGCCACTTGGCCGGGATGATGATGTCGGTGTCGACATTCTTGAGGCCAAGCGGAATGGCGCGGCCATCGACGCGGGTAAGGGGCTGCATCGGCGTATCCTGTCTGTCAGACGTTCTAATCGGTTTGGGGCGGCTCGCCCGAAGGGATCGCGGGCGGCGGCGGCGGCTCGTCGGCGGGCTTCTTCTTGCGCTTGTTCGTGTAGAGCAGCGCAGCGGCAATCGCCGCCGATCCGATGGCACCCGCAGCAGCAAGCGCGGCGTTGCGGGCGGTGTTGTTCTTGGGCTTGTCGGTCATGGTTTCCAGATGGCCCCGCTTGCCGCTTTACGCAAGCACCGAGCGGCGATTGGCCGGTGATGTGAGGCCGGTGCCAGCGGCGACAAGCTTCTCGCGAAGATTGCGGCGCGCAGCTGCTCCGCCGGCAATGACCTGCTCGGTCTCGTCCGGCAGCAGCAGGGTTAGCGCAACAAGCCGGATGTCCGCGTCCGGCGCGAGCGTGCAGCGCGACGGACGGCCGGGCACCTCGATCCCCACCAGCGCGCCGACGCTGCCGCGCGGGGTGATCCAGCGCGGCGGCGTGTTGCCGGTCGCGGGAAGTTCCATCGAGATGACGCCATACATTTCGAGCACACCGTTGATTCCGCCGAAATCGGCGACGTTTTGGGCGAAGTTCTCGATCAGCTGAAACTGCCAGCTGCGCTTCAAGTCCTCGAAACGCGCGCCCGCAAGGTCGGGGCATTCGATAAAGACCTCGCAGCCGAAGCCGGGCGCTGCAAGGTCGGTGCCGACGAACAGGTCGCTGAGCCCGTCTGATGCGATGATCAGACTGTCCGCTGGCCGGATCACGCAATAGGCCTGACGGGTGGTGGGCCATGCCGGGCCGCCGTTGAATTGCGGGCTGAGGAGATAGGTGATCACATCCTCATCGACCGGGCCAAGCGCCGACCACGCCTTGCGGCGAGCAGCGGCAAAGGCGGCGTAGCGCGGATCGTCGGCCGCGATGCCCTGCGCCAGCACCGGCTTTGCAAGGCCCGCCACAGTTGCCGCAAGGCTGCCTGCGATGATGCTCCGGCGAGTCGGCATCACACCAATTCGCGCACGTCCGCCAGCCTGCCCGTCACCGCCGCCGCCGCCGCCATCGCAGGCGAGACGAGGTGCGTGCGCGCGCCCGGCCCCTGCCGCCCCACAAAGTTGCGGTTGCTGGTCGAGGCGCAGCGCTCGCCCGCAGGCACCTTGTCGGGGTTCATGCCGAGACAGGCCGAACAGCCCGGCTCGCGCCATTCGAAGCCTGCTTCGGTGAAGATCCGGTCGAGCCCTTCTTCCTCGGCCATGGCCTTCACCAGTCCCGATCCGGGGACGACGATCGCCCAGCGCACATTCTCGGCCTTGCGACGCCCCTTGAGGATCGCGGCGGCGGCGCGCAGGTCTTCGATGCGGCTGTTGGTGCAGCTGCCGATGAAGACGTTCTCGATGGGAACTTGCGTCATCGGGGTGCCGGGGGTGAGGCCCATGTAGTCGAGCGACTTCTGCGCCGCGATGCGCTTGCTTTCGTCAGCGAAGTCTTCCGGGTGCGGCACGAGCCCGCCAATCGGCACCACGTCCTCGGGGGAAGTGCCCCAGGTGACGCTGGGTTCGACATCGGCAGCGTTGATCGTCACCGACTTGGCGAAGAGAGCGCCGTCATCGGTGTGGAGCGTGCGCCAATACGCGACTGCCGCGTCCCATTCCGCGCCCTTGGGGGCCATCGGGCGGCCCTTGAGATAGGCGAAGGTGACATCGTCCGGCGCGATCAGCCCGGCGCGCGCGCCTGCCTCGATGCTCATGTTGCAGACAGTGAGGCGCTCCTCGACCGTCATCGCCTCGAACACCTTGCCGCGGTATTCGATCACATAGCCCGATCCGCCCGCCGCGCCGATGCGGCCGATGATGTGGAGGATCAGATCCTTGGCGCTGACGCCGGGGCCGAGGTCGCCCTCCACCCGCACTTCCATCGGCTTCGATTGCTGGAGCAGCAGGGTCTGGGTCGCCAGCACGTGCTCGACCTCGCTCGTCCCGATCCCGAAGGCAAGCGCCCCCAGGCCGCCGTGGCAGGCGGTGTGCGAATCGCCGCAGACGATGGTGGTGCCGGGGAGCGAGAAGCCCTGTTCCGGCCCTACGACATGGACGATCCCCTGCTCCTTGGCGGTGGCGGGGATGTAGCGGATGCCAAAAGCGGGCGCGTTCACTTCGAGCGCGGCGAGCTGGGCGGCGCTTTCGGGATCGGCGATGGGCACCGGCTTGCCGCTTGCGTCGACCCGTGCGGTCGTCGGGAGGTTGTGATCGGGCACCGCCAGCGTCAGTTCCGGACGGCGCACCGGGCGCCCGGCCACCTTCAGCGCCTCGAACGCCTGCGGGCTGGTGACTTCGTGGACCAGATGCCGGTCGATATAGATCAGCGCCGTGCCATCGTCGCGCGTCTCGACGACGTGCGCATCCCAGATCTTTTCGTAGAGGGTGCGGGGGCGGCTGGCCATGGGCAGGGGTCCGTTGATTGGGGGCGAGAGTGATGCCCCTTAGTCACGATTGCCGAGCCGTGGCAAGATTGCGGCGATTTCCCGACCGCCGGTAATGGAATTTGTCATAATCTTGCGCTAGCTTACAATCATGTCAGCAAACGAATCTCCCGCCGTGCCCTTTTTCCACCCGATTACCGTCGCGGCGGAGGACATCGACTTCATGGGTCACGTCAACAACGCGCGCTATCTCAACTGGGTGCAGGATGCGGTGCTGGCGCATTGGCGCGGGATTGCGCCGGCCGAGGATGTGGCGAGCAAGGCGTGGGTCGCGCTGAAGCACGAGATCACCTATCGCAAGCCCGCCTTCCTCGACGATGCCGTGATCGCGCAGACCGTGCTCGAACGCTTCAACGGCGCGCGCGCCTTCTATTCTACGCTGATCAAGCGCGGCGAGGAAGTGCTGGCCGAGGTGCAATCGAGCTGGTGCTGCATCGATGCCGAAACCCTTCGCCCGGCGCGCATCGGCGAACATCTGCGCGCGTTCTTCTTCCCTCAGGGCGAGTGACGCGATAGGCTCGCTCCTGTCCCATCGTCGGGACGGGAGGGACGCAATCGTGACATATTTCAAAACCTTCGCTGTTCTGACCGGCGCGATCGTCGCTCTCGCGGCGCCGCTGGCCGCGCAGGAAGCGCCTGCGTCCGCGACTGCCATGACCGAGGCAGAGGAGGCGGGGTTGCAGCTGGCGGTCGACCTTGGGTGGAAGGTCTATGCCTATGATCAGGCCGCCTGGCACGGCACCGATGCCGCGCTCGAAGACCTGTCCGATGCGGACAAGCGCGGCATTGCGGGCTGGATCGTCAATGATGTGGCCGATGGCTGGGAGACGGTGTTCTTCCGCCGCGCGGGCGATGGTTACGAAGCGGTATGGGCCGGGGTCTATGACGGGAAAAAGGTGATCCGCCGCCGCAGCTTTGCTCCCGGTGAGCGGGTGCTGAGCGCGGCCGAGACGGCGATGGTCACCGCAACGCTGCTCGCCCGCAGCCAGCCGGTTGAGGTTTGCGCCAAGGCACCGCCCAATGTCGTGGTCTTTCCCACCGGCAAGCCCGATGGGGGGCTCTACGCCTATCTGCTGACCCCGCAGGTGAAGACCGGCGAAATCCCCTTCGGCGGGCATCACCGCTTCGAGGTCGTGGACGGCGCGATCAAGGCCAGTCGCAAGTTCACCAATTCGTGCCTGACGATGCCGGTCGCCAACGAAAAGGGCAAACGGCCCGAAGCGCTGAGTATCTCGCACCTGCTCGACCCGGTGCCCACCGAAATCCACGTCTTTTCGGTCTATGCGGCGAGCCTGCCGGTTTTCGTCATGACGACCCAAAATGGCCGGATCTGGGCGGTCGAGGTGTCCGGCGGCCAGCCGCGCATCCGCGTCATTCAATAGGCGCGCCCCGCGATGCGTGATCCTGCCGCCATCATCTTCGATTTCGACGGCGTGATTGCCGATAGCGAGATGCTCGCCAATCTTGTGCTGGCCGAGGAGCTGACCCGGCTCGGCCTGCCGACCAGCCTTGAGCAATCCTACGCCCGCTATGTCGGCACGCGCTGGGATGAGATGATTGCGCTGATCGAGGAGCAGCTGGCCCGCCCGGTGCCAGCAGATTGGGGTGCGCACTTGTCGGACACCATGATGGCACGCTTTCGCCGCGATCTGGCCGAGGTGCCGGGGGCGGGTGACTTTATCCGCGCGCTGGGACAGCGCCCGCGCGGTATCGCTTCCTCCAGCAGCCCGGCGCGGCTGGCGATCAGTCTGGAGGTGCTCGGGCTGGCGGCGCATTTCGAAGGCCGGGTGTTCAGCGCCGAACTTGTGGAGCGCGGCAAGCCTGCGCCCGATATCTTCCTGCTCGCCGCCGACCGCCTGAACGTCGCGCCGGAAACCTGCCTCGTCATCGAGGACAGCCCGTCGGGCGTGCGCGGGGCGAAGGCGGCGGGGATGCAGGTGATCGGCTTGCTCGCGGGCGCGCATATCCAGCCCGGCCATGACGCCAAGCTGCGCGCGGCAGGGGCGGATCACATTGCCGCCTCGTGGGACGAGGTCGCCGCGCTCGCGCTCTAGCCGAACACCCGCTGTCCGTGGGTCACGCGGTCGGCCATCGCCATTGTCGTCAGCTGGGCGTTCACCCGGATGCAGCTCGGCATGACGCTGGCATCGCAGACGAGCACATTGGTGGTGCCGTGGACGCGTTGGTCGATGCCCACCACGCCCTTGGCCGGATCGGCGTTGATCCCGTTGCCGCCGTGGGGGTGGCTTGACGAGAGCACCACATCATCCGGCTCACGGATCGCGGCGGCAAGCTGCGCATCGAGCGCTTGCGGCGTGATCCCGGCGCGGATCGTGTCGCCCTTCAGCAGCGCCGGATAGACCTCCAGCGCCCCGCCTGCGAGGTGCACCTTGGTCAGCAACGCCAGCGCGCGGCGCAGGACGGCAAGGTCGGTCTCCTGAAGCTTGAAGCTCAGCTTGCCGTCCTTGATCGTGCCCCGCCGGTCCGCCGGAAACAGCACCCCTGCCGAGGCGAGGCGGTTGTAGTTCAGCATCCGGGCGAAGTGATCGCCGAACCATCCCGGCACCAGCGTCGCCATGCTCATGGGCGGCTGGAAATGGCTCTCGATCAGGAAGTCGCCGCGGTCGATATAGGTCGCCATCTGGTCTTCGTCCCATGCCATGACGGGGGCGGGCATGAGGGCAGGGACAGGGCAGGCGATGTTGAGCGAGATGTCCTTGCCGGTGCCCCTGATCCCGCTGGCTGACAGGATATTGGTTGAAGCGATGGTGCCCGCCGCGACCACCACGCCCTTGGTCACCGCGATCCACTTGGCGCGGCCATCGGGCAGTTGCACCTGCACGCTGCTCGCCACGCGGCGGCCATCACCCGCGCGCGGCCCCCAGCCGATCTGGAGCACCTGCGCGTGCGGCAGGATCTTCGCCTTGCGCGGGGCGGAAAGCGCCGCGTGATGCAGGAAGCTCTCGGGCATGGCGCGCTTGCGGCCATAGGGGCACCCGGTGTTGCAATAGCCGCAGGAGAGGCAGGCGTTGGCCTCGTGCTTGGACCCCCAGTTCTTGCGGAACCAACCCGACGTGGCGCGCGCGTCCATCGGGTCGGTGGAGGCGGCGCGATAGGCGTCCCACCCCGCCAGCATCCGCGTGCCGTTGTTCTGGCCCAGCCGCCGGTCGATTTCGTGGATGCCGAGCCGCGCCTCGATCCGCGCATAGGAGGCGTCCAGCGCGCTTTCATCCACCGGCGCGCCGAGGCCCGCCCAGGTCGCGAGCACATCATTGGCGTCCGGGTGCGTCTCCCCATCGGCCTTGAGGCGCAGGCAGATGCCGTTGTTGATGACGGTCGACCCGCCCACGGTGCGGCCCTGAAAGACGATGATGTCGCGGTCGCGCGTGGTCTGGATCGCACCGTCCTTGTAGAGCGTGGAGGACATCTGCAATTCGTGCGGGGTGATGACAGAGCTGGGATTGTGCCGCCCGGCCTCCACCACCAGCACTTCATAGCCCTGATCGGCAAGGTTCGCCGCCGCGACCGCGCCGCCTGCGCCTGATCCGATCACCACCACCTCGACGCTATCGGGGATCGCGTCATGGCCGATGAAGACGGACGGCGGCAGATCATTGGCGGTGTATTCGGCAATCGCCGGATCGTCGGGCGTGCCTGCGCGGGTGCGGTGGCGGGGGAGAGTGAAGCCGATCGCGGCGAACACCGGATTGGCGGCGTTGGCATCTTCCTGCGCCGCCTGATCCGGCGAGGGCGCGGGCAGCCAGTGGCCATAATAGCCCGCGTAAACGATCCCCCGGATACGGGCCATGTCCTGAAACAGATCGACACGCGAATTCTTCAGTCGCCGCTCGATCCGGGCGATCCGCCAGCTGCGCGGGGCGAAGTGCCACAGCGGCCCGCCCAGCACCACCCAGGCGGCGAGCACCGAAAGCCCGGTCTCGAACGGCTTTTGCCCCTCGATATTGGCGAACATGGTCTGGAGATTGTCGACCACCTGCTGCGGCGTGATCGCCATGTCGGCAGGCTCGACGAACAGCGTCTCGGCCAGACGGCGCCAGATCGCGGCGATGAACGGATTGAACGGCTTGGCTGAAGACATGATGCGGCGATCCCCCTTGCTGCCGGTCTATCCTGCCACAGTCTCAGGCGCTTGTATTCCCGCGCCGATCTTCGCCTGCAAGTGTGCGCTGCGCAAACGCAATTGCCTTGGCGCTTGCGAGGTCTATACGCATCCCCATGGCCAGCCGCAGCGTATCCTTGGGGACATGAACCCGCACTTCGCCTTGCCCCATCCCCGCGTCCAGCGCGCCGCCGGTCTTGCGCTGGCGCTGGCGATTGCCGGGAGCTGGCTGGCGATCCATGCCTATGCGATGTTCGTGTTCGAGCTGTCGTGGAACAACTGGCCGATGGCGCTGGTGATGGCGGGGGTGCAGTGCTGGCTGTCGGTCGGCGTGTTCATCGTCTGCCACGATGCGATGCACGGCACGCTCGCCCCCGGCCACCCGCGCCTCAATGCAGGCATCGGCACTGTGTTGCTGGCGCTTTATGCGGGCTTTGGCTGGAAGCATCTGCGTGACGCGCACCTGACCCACCACAAGCTTGCAGGCCATGCGGGCGATCCCGATTTCGATGAGCACAATCCGAGCGACTTCCTGCGCTGGTATGCGACCTTCTTCCGGCGCTATTTCGGATGGCGTTCGATCATCTTCGTGCACACCGTGGTCGGGATCTACTGGCTGGTGCTGGATATTCCGATGATCCAGATCGTGGTGCTTTACGGCCTTCCGGCGCTCGCGTCCTCGCTCCAGCTGTTCTACTTCGGCACCTTCCGCACCCACCGGCACCAGCCGGGCGCGGCGAGGGGCGGGTTTGCCGACCACCACAATGCCCGTTCGGACAATTTCGGCACGCTCGCAAGCCTCGCCACCTGCTTCCATTTCGGCTATCATCTCGAACACCACCGCCGTCCTGATGTGCCGTGGTGGGCGCTTCCTGCGGCGCACCGTGCCGGGGTGGGGCGCGCCCAAGCGACTGAAAAGGTGCCTGCATGAGCTGGCTCGAAATATTCCTCACCGTCATGTCCTCGCTGATCGGGATGGAGCTGTTCGCGTGGGTGGCGCACAAGTACATCATGCATGGCTGGGGCTGGGGCTGGCACCGCGACCATCACGAGCCGCACGACAACGTCTTCGAGAAGAACGATCTGTTCGCGGTCGTGTTCGGCACGATCAACGCTGCGATGTATATCTACGGCTCGCTCTACTGGGACTGGCTGTGGTGGTTCGCGGTCGGGATCACGCTCTACGGGGTGATCTACACGCTGGTGCATGACGGGCTGGTGCATCAGCGCTACTGGAAGTGGGTGCCGCGCAAGGGCTACGCCAAGCGGCTGGTGCAGGCGCACAAGCTCCACCATGCGACCATCGGCAAGGAAGGCGGGGTCAGCTTCGGCTTCGTCTTCGCGCGCGATCCGGCGAAGCTCAAGGCAGAGCTGAAAGCGCAAAAGGAAGCCGGGATTGCCGTGGTGCGCGATGCGGCGGGCGCGGGCGCTGACGAGTTCGAGGTCGTGGGCCGCAACATCTGACGCGCGGCCAAACCTGTTTTTGACCGATCCTGACCGGTTTTAAACGCTTCGAGGCCGGGCCTCCCCTGCCTGCGGGCGGAGTTTCACGTGAAACATCGCCGCCGGCCTTCACCCCGCCGCGAGCCGGGCGGCGTGTTCCTTTACCAGCGCGATCATGTTCGGCACGCCCTGGGTGCGGTTGCTCGACAGCTGGTTCTTGAGGTCAAACGGAGCGAGCGCGCCCATCACATCCATCGCGGCGACTTCGGCGGCGGGCTTGTCCTGCACGGCGGCGATGACGAGCGCGACAATGCCCTTGGTGATCGCGGCATTGCTGTCGGCAAGGAAGTGCAGCTTCGCGGCATCGGTGCCCGCGGGATAGACCCACACCGCCGCAGAGCACCCGCGCACCAGCGTTGCGTCGGTCTTGAGGGCATCGGGCATGGGTTCCAGCCCCCGACCCAGCTCGATCAGCAGGCCATAGCGATCATCGCCGTCGAGGAACTCATATTCTTCGAGAATGTCGGAAAGGGTGCGCATGGCCCGCCTTTAGACAGCGCGCGGCAACAAGGCAAAGGGGGCTTATCCGCTCAGTCCGCCGGGGCGGGTGAGGGCGTAATAGATCACGTAGAACCAGCTGAAGAAGCCGTGGATGATCGCCCAGATGATCGACTTGTTGACGCTCCAGCTGATCGCGACCGCGATCGCCGTGCCAAGGCTGATGCCGGCCTGTGCGGCGGTGGTGCGGTGATTGCTCACAGTTCCACTCCGCTGGCGATGGCTTCAAGCTTGCGGATCCGTTCCTTGAGATCGGCCAGCTCGATCCGCGCGGTGCCGAGGCCTGATCCGGTCTCTTCGGGCGATTGCGGGCCGTGGCGGTCAAGCTCCCGGCGCTTGAGGTCAAGCCAGCCCTGCCAGCCGCGCAGCATGGCTGCCGCGATCACCACAAGGCCGATCAGGCTGGCACTGGTCTGCACCAGCACGGGATCGAGAAGGGGCGTCATCATTCGCTCAGGTCCTTCCTCAAACTTGGCGCGGCGGCGGGCAGGGCACGCAGCGCTTCGATTTCGGCCGCGATCTGCGCCGTGACGCGCACATCGCCGCTGTTGGCATCGGTGGTGATCCGTTCGATCACCCGCAGCCGGTCTTCGATCATCTGCTGGCGCTCGGCGATCAGGCGGATGTCCTCGGGCGCAGCGCCGCCGTTTGGTTGATGGCGAAGTCGCTTGGCCTGCATAACCTTCTCGACGATGCCGTTGAGGCTCATCCCCGTGATCAGCGCCAGCGCGATGATGGTCATGGAGATGACGATCATCTCGCCCATCACGCCTTCCCCTTGTCCTTGAGCCCCTCCAGCGCACGATCACGCAGGGCGTCGATTTCGGCGCCGAGGTGATAGCCGCCGTCGGTGACGATCCGTTCGACATTGGCGAGCCGATCCTTGATCGCGCCCAGTTCGGCGCGCAGCTGGGCGTTTTCCTGGGTCAGCAGCACCACCCGCTCGGCGGTCTGCTTGTCAGAGCCGGGCTTCAGCGACTGGCCCCACATCCCTTCGAGCGGGTAGCCGTTCTTGATCTTCATCCGGGTGGTCTGGAACGAGGCAGCGATGCCTGCCGCGCCCAAGGTGAAGGCCCCGGCGATGATCCAGCCGAGATAGGGAAGGAAGTCAGCGGGTTCCATTACACGCGATCCTTGGTCAGCGAGGGCGTTTCACGCAGCGCCTCGATTTCGGCGGAGAGCGAATAGCCGCGGTCGGTGACGATCTTTTCCAGCACGATCATGCGGTCCTGCATGGCGTCGAGCTTGTCGTGCAGCGCCTTGTTCTCGGCCTTGAGCCGCTGGGTCTCGGCGGTGTCGGGCTTGACGGTCTTGCCGCCCCACTCGTCCTCGAGCGGGTAGCCGTGCTTGGCGCGGATCCAGTTGTTGGCGAGCCAGCCGAGCGTGCAAATCAGCACGATGCCAGCAATGAAACCGGGGCCATCATGAAACATCACACACGCTCCTTGTTCTTGTCGAGGCCGAGCGGCACGCCCGGGCCTGCTTCATCCACCCGGCGCGTGTCGCGCAGGGCTTCGATCTGGGTGGCAATATCGTAGCCGCGGTCGGTGACGATGCGTTCGAGCACCTGCACCCGGTCTTCCAGGCGTTGAATCTTGGCGGCGTATTGTGCTGCCTTTTCAGCGGTCTGTTCGGCGGTGGCGCCGATCTGCATTTCGGCCATCTTCTGCTGGTGCTTGGTCCACAGTGCGATCACCGGGATCATCAGCGCGATGATGGGAATGAGAACTCCGAGATTGAAAGACATGATGGGCTTCCCTGTTGCGTGGTGGCAGGCCTAGCGCAGCCGCTCGATCTCGGCGGTCAGGCGCGGGTTGCTGCTCACGTAGTGGGCTTCGACAGCGGCCAGGCGGCGGTCGATGTCGCGGAAGTTGGCGCGGATTTCGCGGGCGGTGCGCTTGGGGCTCTGGCGGATGCCCTGCCAGTACTTCTGCTCGCTTTCATCGCGGTAGAGGTAGGGCGGCTTCTTGTTGAGCAGGAACCCGGCGACGAAGTAGACCAGCAGCGAAGCGCCGCCCGTCGGCCACATCGAAAGGAACGCGATCATCCGGATCCAGAAGACATTGACCCCGGTGTAATCGGCGATCCCGGCGCACACCCCCATCAGCTTGGCATTGTGCTTGTCGCGGTAAAGCGTGGTGCGAGGGCTGTTCACAGGCGGGTTCCTTTCTTCTCGGCCATCAGCGCTTCGAGTTCGCGCAGCTGCTGGTTGTCTTTCTCCTGGTCGGCGATCAGGCGGCGGGCGGGGGTGAAGCTCGGGTCGTCCGAGGCGACCAGGCGTTCGACCGTATCCATGCGTTCATCGAGCCGGCGGGCGAGGTTGTAGAGCTCTTCGAGCAGTGCCTCGTCGTCGGTGGTGATGGTGGCGGCGGTCTTCCACTTGGTCATGTAATGCATGATCACCCAGGGCAGGCCGATGAACAGCATCCCGACGATGATGATGGGCAGGAACACGTCTTCCATGGCTTATTCTCCCGTTCCGTCGGTCTTGCCGAGCGCCTTCTTCATGGCGGCGAGTTCATCGTCGATCGCGTCCGACCCGGCGAGCGCGGCGATTTCATCGGCGAGGCTCGGGGTCTTGTTTTCGGCGATCTGGAGCGCATCGGCGCGGCCTTCGGCGTAATCGACGCGGCGTTCGAGCTGGTCGAAGCGCGCCAGCGCCTCGTCGGTGCGCTCGGTGCTCATCAGCGTGCGCAGCTTGACGCGGTTTTCCGCACTTTCGAGACGCGCGGCGATCGCGGTCTGGCGGCTGCGGGCTTCGCGCAGGCGGTGCTGCAGCTTGGCGATATCTTCCTCGTAGGCGCGCAGGGCATCATCGAGCACGGCGATCTCGCTCTTGAGCTGATCGGCCATGTCGCCAGCCTTCTTCTTTTCGACCAGCGCGGCACGGGCGAGGTCTTCGCGATCCTTGGAGAGCGCGAGCTGCGCCTTCTCGGCCCAGTCGGCCTGGAGCCGGTCAAGCTTGACGCAGTGGCGGTGCATTTCCTTCTGGTCGGCAATGGTTCGCGCGGCGCTCGCGCGGACTTCGACCAGGGTTTCCTCCATTTCGAGGATGATCATGCGGATCATCTTCGACGGATCATCCGCCTTGTCGAGCATATCGTTGAAGTTGGCGGCAATGATGTCGCGGGTGCGGCTGAAAATGCCCATGAAGGCTACTCCATCGAGAAACGAATTGACCCGGTCGAGAGGAGCCATGTGCTCCTCGCGGGCGGGGTTGGTGTGGGACCGAGATTGCGTCGGAGTGGGGCTCTGACGCAAGGCCTCGATTTCCGCGTCCAGCCGCGACAGCCGCGTGGGCGACAGCAGGCTGGAGGGTTGGGCCGGAGCTGCGCCGGCGGCGGCATTGCGGGTGGGCTCCGCAATCCGGCCAGCGTCGGCGGGGGGGACATCCCGCAGGGGGCGCTCCGGCCCGAGGGGGTCAAGGGGCTCGACCACCTTAAGCAATCTCGATCACGTGGCCGGATTCGGCCGAGGGGTGAGCGACCGGAGCGGCGTTGGCGGCGCCCGGCTGGATCTGCGAGGACAGCGCGATCATCATCACCATCGCGGCGATGCTGGCAAACGCGGCGTGCCCGAGCTTCGAGTTCCAGAAGCTGTGCTGGCTGGCTGCAGAGTGGATCATAGTGGGCCTCCCAAGTGGTGTCGGTGGTCTTGCCAACTATTTTGCATGGCCCGTGCCAAACTGCCGGAATGGCGGAAATCAGCCATTTTTGCGTGCCAGCGCGGCGAGGTCGTTGGTCTCTATTGCCAAGCATTGGGGATTTTCACTATAGTTTGGACATGAAGCACGAGAGCCAGTTCATCGGCCAATCCGGAGCGTTCCTCGACGCGGTCGAACGCGCCTCCCGCGCCGCAGCGATGAACCGCCCCGTGCTTGTCATTGGCGAACGCGGCACGGGTAAAGAACTGATCGCCGAACGCCTTCACCGCCTGTCGAGCCGCTGGGACGAGCCGCTGGTGACGATGAACTGCGCGGCGCTGCCCGAAACCCTGATTGAAGCCGAGCTGTTCGGCCACGAGGCTGGCGCCTTCACCGGTGCGACCAAGGCCCGTGCAGGGCGGTTTGAGGAGGCCGACCGGGGCACGCTGTTCCTCGACGAGCTGGGCACCCTTTCGATGGGCGCGCAGGAGCGGCTGCTGCGTGCGGTCGAGTATGGCGAGGTCACCCGCATCGGCGCATCGCGCCCGATCCGCGTCGATGTGCGCATCGTCGCCGCCACCAACGACGATCTGCCCGCGCTGGCGGCGAGCGGCGATTTCCGGGCCGACCTGCTCGACCGGCTGAGCTTCGAAGTCATCACCCTCCCGCCGCTGCGTGTGCGCGAGGGCGACATCGGGGTGCTGGCCGAACATTTCGGCCGCCGCATGGCAGCCGAGCTCGACTGGGATCGCTGGCCGGGCTTCGCGCCGCACGTCATGGACGCGCTCGAAGATCATCCCTGGCCCGGCAACGTCCGCGAATTGCGCAATGTCATCGAGCGCGCCGTCTATCGCTGGGACGTGCCGGATATGCCGATCGCGCACGTCCAGTTCGATCCCTTCGACAGTCCGTGGCGGCCGCGCCCTCCAGAGCATCGCCGCAGCAGCGCGCCCGCGCCTGCTGCTGCGGGTGTGTCTTCAGGCACGCCAGCTGTCGCTGCGCCCAATCTCGATGCCATCGAAGATCTGCGCGCCGCTGTCGACGCGCATGAGCGCGCGATTCTGGCCCATGCGCTTGGCAAGCACCGCTGGAACCAGCGGCAGACCGCCCGCGCGCTCGGCCTGACCTATGATCAGCTGCGCCACTGCATCCGCAAGCATGGCTTGATGGAAGGCGAGGACTGATAACGTTACTAACCGAATGGCAAGCCTTTCGGCCTAGAGCGGTGGAGATCATCTCATCGGGCCATTTCATGCGAGCGGAAACCTCCATCGCTGTCGTCCCTGTCCCACAGCCGCACCGGGCTGGTGGGCGCGCAGTTTGCCAAATGTCTGGACGGCAAAGCTGAAATGCGCCCCGACCTCCCCCCAGGCCCGCGCCATTCTTTGCCAGAGCTGTGCCGTTCGCCTATATTCAGTCCGGGTCAGCATTCTCGCCTAACCGAATCGCCCGGCGATCATCCTGCCGGGGCCGGTGCTGCGAGACATTCGCGGGAACGGGGTATGGTGGACCCTAAGCCTGGGCCGACCAACGATCCCCCCGTGCCAGCGGTGGGGCGGCGTTCGGCCCCGCGTTTGCGGCTTAGCCTTCCAGCACAGCTGATTGCCGTCGACAGGGTGCACACCTGCATCCTCCTCAACCTGTCGCGCACCGGCGCGCAGGTCGCCATTCTCGATGCGATGCGCGAGGGCGAGGGCGCGATCCTGCGCTGCGGAGTGATCGACCACTTCGGGCTGATCAGCCGCAGCGAGTTCGGCCTCAACGCAATGGTCTTCGACGAGGCGCTGACGGACGCGATCGTGCTGGAAACGCGGCGCTATCACGAAAACTTCGAGGAGCGCGAAAGGCGCGCCCTGATCGAAACCGCGCGCCGCTGGGTGACAGGCGACACGAGCGACGATCGCTCGCTTTGACCGGGCGACCCCCGTAATTCCCCGAGGGATTCTGCGCAGGCGCCGTTATCCTGCGCTGGCGTAGCCTGCCGGATCATGGGATCCGAACCCTCTTCGCGTGATCTTTCGCCCGCCGGCAGCGCCGATCAAGAGTTCGTTGCTGGTCGCCGTTCGGCGGCGCGCTTGCGGCTGGCGATCCCGGCGCGGTTCGTTTCGATCTATTCGCAACAGCCCTGCATCCTGCTCGACCTGTCTATCACCGGCGCGCGCATGGCCTTGGCGCAGCCGGCGGCGTGCGGGCAATCCGGCTATCTCGCTGTCAGCCGGATGGAGATTTTCGGCATGGTCGTCCGCGCCGAGCGCGGCCCGGATATGGCTGTCAACGCCATGACCTTCGACGATCCGATCCCGCGTGATGCGGTGCTCGCGATCCGCAGCTTTGCCGAAGGTTTCGAGGAACGCGAGCACCGTGCCTTGCGCGATCAGGTGCGGCGCTGGGTGACGGGGGAGCGCTGAGCCTGTCATCGGCGCGGAGCGCAAGGCGCTTGCCAAACCGGGCAAAGCCGCCTAATGCGACGCCCAATCCCGACATTGTCGACACAAGGTTTGGATGCTGGCGCCGCAAGGGGCCGGCCCCAATCCTGCTGGCAATGTTCCGCATCCGAGGACTTACGTGACCGATATCGCCCGCCTGACCCAGCTGATCGAACCCGAAGCCACTGCGCTCGGGTTTGAATTGGTGCGCGTGGCGTTTCTGCCGTCCGAGGCAGGCGACGGCGGCATGGCGCTCCAGATCATGGCGGAAGACCCGGCCACCGGGCAGTTGGTGATCGACCAGTGTGCCGCGCTCTCGCGCCGCGTTTCGGACGTGATCGACGCGGCCGAAGAAGCGGGCGAGGAGCTTATCGAAGGCGCGTATCACCTCGAAGTCTCCAGCCCCGGCATTGACCGTCCCCTGACCCGCGACAAGGACTTCGTGAACTGGGCCGGGCACGAAGTCCGGATCGTGATGGACAAGGGCTTCGCCGGTCAGCGCGTCAACAAGGGCGTGCTCGGCGGGCTTGAGGGTGATATGGTGCTGGTCAAGGAAGTGAAGGCGGGCGAAGTGGCTCTCCCGCGCGACCAGATCCACAGCGCCAAGCTCGTCCTCACCGACGCACTTATCGCCGCCACCCGCCCGCTCGATACCAGCGGTGTGGACGAACTTATCGAAGACCAAGATTCCTCTGACACAGAAGAAAAGGCAGACGACTGATGGCCAGCGCCATTTCCGCCAACAAGGCTGAGCTTCTCGCAATCGCCAACGCGGTCGCTTCGGAAAAGATGATCGACAAGGCGATCGTCATCGAGGCG
Source organism: Erythrobacter sp. BLCC-B19 (assembly GCF_028621955.1). Classification (NCBI taxonomy): domain Bacteria; kingdom Pseudomonadati; phylum Pseudomonadota; class Alphaproteobacteria; order Sphingomonadales; family Erythrobacteraceae; genus Erythrobacter; species Erythrobacter sp. BLCC-B19. Next base: position 302,205 of record NZ_CP117516.1, on the reverse strand, counting down.
ATGGAAGAAGCGATCCAGAAATCCGCGCGCAACCGCTATGGCGCGGAAAACGACATCCGCGCCAAGCTCGATCCGCTGACCGGCGATCTGACGCTGTGGCGCGTGGTCGAGGTGGTCGACGTGGTCGAGGACTACTTCAAGCAGGTCGATCTGAAGCAGGCCGAAAAGCTCCAGCCCGGTGCCAAGGTCGGTGACTTCATCGTCGATCCGCTGCCCCCGGTCGATCTCGGCCGCATCGACGCGCAGTCGGCCAAGCAGGTGATCTTCCAGAAGGTCCGCGATGCCGAGCGCGAGCGTCAGTTCGAGGAATTCAAGGACCGTCAGGGCGAAGTCATCACCGGCGTGATCAAGTCGGTCGAGTTCGGCCACGTGATCGTCAACCTCGGCCGCGCCGAAGGCGTGATCCGCCGCGACCAGCAGATCCCTCGCGAAGCCGCCCGCGTGGGCGAGCGTGTCCGTGCGCTCATCACCAAGGTGGAGCGCAACAATCGCGGCCCGCAGATCTTCCTCAGCCGCGCGCACCCCGACTTCATGAAGAAGCTGTTCGCGCAGGAAGTGCCCGAAATCTACGACAACATCATCGAGATCAAGGCCGCCGCCCGCGATCCGGGCAGCCGCGCCAAGATCGGCGTGATCAGCCGCGACAGCTCGATCGACCCGGTCGGCGCCTGTGTCGGCATGAAGGGCAGCCGCGTGCAGGCGGTGGTGCAGGAACTGCAGGGCGAGAAGATCGACATCATCCCCTGGAGCGAAGACACCGCGACCTTCGTCGTCAACGCGCTCCAGCCCGCCACGGTCAGCCGCGTCGTGCTTGACGAAGATGATGGCCGCATCGAAGTGGTGGTGCCCGACGATCAGCTGTCGCTGGCCATCGGCCGCCGCGGCCAGAACGTGCGTCTGGCGAGCCAGCTCACCGGCCACCAGATCGACATCATGACCGAGGAAGAGGCTTCCGAGAAGCGCTCCAAGGAATTCGCCGAGCGTTCGAAGATGTTCGAGGAAGAGCTCGACGTCGACGAAACCCTCTCGCAGCTGCTGGTGGCCGAAGGCTTCGCCGAGCTGGAAGAAGTCGCTTACGTCGACCTCGCCGAACTCGCGAGCATCGAAGGCTTCGACGAGGAACTGGCCGAGGAACTCCAGAGCCGTGCTCTCGAAGCGCTCGAGCGTCAGGAAGCCGCGCACCGCGAAGTGCGTCGTGGCCTCGGCGTCGAGGATGCCCTCGCCGAAATCCCGCACCTTACCGAAGCGATGCTTGTCACGCTCGGCAAGGCGGGGATCAAGACCCTCGACGATCTGGCCGATCTCGCCACCGACGAGCTGATCGCCAAGAAGCGCGAAGCGCCGCGCCGCCGGAACAACACCGACGGCCCGCCGCAGCGTCGTCCGCAGCGCGAAACCGACAAGGGCGGCGTGCTGGGCGAATATGGCCTCAGCGAAGAGCAGGGCAACGAGATCATCATGGCCGCGCGTGCGCACTGGTTCGAAGATGAACCTTCCGAGGAGGCCGCCCATGCGGACTCCACCCAATGAGCGCCTGACGTCCGACATCGCTGAGCCGTCGCTTTCCGCTGCTGCGGGGAGCGAGCGGCGCTGTATCCTCTCCGGGGAGACCTCGGCGCGGGATGGGCTGGTGCGTCTGGCGATTTCGCCGGACGGGTTGGTGCTGCCCGACGCTGCGGCCAAGGCGCCGGGGCGTGGTGCGTGGATCGGCGTAACCCGCGCGGAGCTTGAACAAGCGCTGGTCGAGGGCCACCTGAAAAAAGCGCTGATGCGCGCCTTCAAGGGAGCGCCGCTCTCGATCCCCGATGATCTTCCCGCAAAGGTTGAGGCGGCGCTGGCGCGGCACCTTGGCGACCGGCTGGGGCTGGAACTGCGCTCGGGCAATATCGTGCTGGGTTCGGCCCGGATCGAGGAACAGGCCCGCGGTGGCCGGATTGCCGTTCTGCTCCACGCCTCCGATTCGAGTGCGGATGGTCGGCGCAAGCTCGATCAGGCCTGGCGGGTCGGCACGGATGCCGAAGGCACAGGCGCGCGCGGCCAAGTCTTGCCCCTAGACCGCACCGCGCTGTCTGTGGCATTGGGCCGCGACAACGTGGTCCACCTGGGGGTTGCCGGCCATCCCGGCGATATGCGCGCGGCAGCCCGTGTGCTTCAGGCGGTCAATCGGCTGGTGCATTTTGCCGGGCATGACGGGACGAACGCGAC